>JAKLHH010001108.1 GCA_022710245.1 Myxococcota bacterium | reverse complement strand
ATCGCGCGCGAGCTCCGCCGGCCGATCGTGGCGGGCCTGGCGCGGGCCCGGCGTGAGGACCTGGAGCGCGCCGCGCGCGCCCTGCACGGGGCGCAGCGGCCGCGGCTGCACACCTTCATCGCCACCAGCCCGATCCACCGGCGCCACAAGCTGCGCCTCTCCTGCGAGCAGGTGCTCGACGAGGCGGTGGCCGCCGTCCGCCTCGCGCGCTCGCTGGTGGGCGACGTGGAGTTCAGCGCCGAGGACGCCTCGCGCACCGAGCCCGACTTCCTCTGCCGGATCGCCCGCGCCGCGGCCGAGGCCGGCGCCAGCACCATCAACATCCCCGACACCGTGGGCTACGCGCTGCCGGAGGAGTTCGCCGAGCTGGTCGGCGCGGTCAAGCAGGCGCTCGCCGGGACCGGCGCCGTCCTCAGCGTCCACTGCCACGACGATCTCGGCCTCGCCACCGCCAACAGCCTGGCGGGGATCGGCGCCGGGGCGCGGCAGGTCGAGTGCACCGTGAACGGCATCGGCGAGCGCGCCGGCAACGCGGCGCTCGAGGAGGTGGTGATGGCGCTCCGCACCCGCGCCGATCGGGTGCCCTTCACCACCGCGGTGCGCGCCGAGTTCCTCTTCCACGCGAGCCAGCTCCTCGCCGAGGTGGTCGAGTTCGCGCCGCCGCCCAACAAGGCCATCGTCGGCGCGAACGCCTTCGCCCACGAGAGCGGCATCCACCAGGACGGCGTCCTCAAGGAGCGCACCACCTACGAGATCATGGACCCGGCTGACGTCGGGGTGCCCGAGTCGCGGCTGGTGCTCGGCAAGCACAGCGGGCGCCACGCCCTGCAGCGCCGGCTCGAGCACCTCGGCTGCCGGCTCACGCCCGCCGCCCTCGAGGCGGCCTACCAGCGCTTCAGCGAGCTCGCCGACCAGCGCAAGAAGGGCGTCAGCGACCGCGAGCTCCTCGAGCTCGCCGCGGCGCTCGGTCTCGCGGCCTGAGGCCGCGCCCAGGAGACGACGATGGAGCTCAGAGTCCTCACCCTGCCCGGCGACGGGATCGGCCCCGAGGTGACGGCCGAGGCGGTCAAGGTCCTGCGAGCGGTCTGCGCGGCGGGCGGTCACCGGCTGCTCCTCGACGAGCGGCCCATCGGCGGCGCAGCGCTCGAGGCCGGGGGCGCGCCCGTCTCGGAGTCGACCCTGGCGGCGGCGGCCGCGGCGGACGCGGTCCTGCTGGGGGCGGTCGGCCTGCCCAGGTACGACGCGTTGCCGCCGGCGCGGCGGCCCGAGCGGGGCCTGCTCGAGCTGCGCCGAGCGCTCGGGGTCTTCGCCAACCTGAGGCCGGTCCGCGCCCGGACGGCGCTCGCCGCTGCCTCGCCGCTCAAGCCGGAGCGGCTGGGCGCGACCGATCTGCTGATCGTGCGCGAGCTCACCGGCGGGCTCTACTTCGGCGAGCCGCGCGGGCTCTCCGGCGAGGGGGCCGGGCGCCACGCGGTGAACACGCTGCGCTACAGCCGCGCGGAGGTGGAGCGGGTCGCCCGGCTGGCGTTCGCGCTCGCGGGCGGCCGGCGCGGGCGCCTCACCTCGGTGGACAAGGCCAACGTGCTGGAGACGAGCCAGCTCTGGCGTGAGACCGTGAGCGCGCTCGCCTCCGACTACCCGGAGGTCACGCTCGACCACCTCTACGTCGACAACGCGGCCATGCAGCTCGTGCTGGCGCCGACGCGCTTCGACGTGCTGCTCACCGAGAACCTCTTCGGTGACATCCTCAGCGACGAGGCCGCGGTGCTGGTGGGCTCGATCGGCCTCCTGCCCTCGGCGAGCCTCGGCGAGCGCCGGGGCGCGCGCTGGCCCGGGCTCTACGAGCCGATCCACGGCTCGGCGCCGGACCTGGCCGGCCGCGGGCTCGCCAACCCGCTCGGTGCGATCGGCTCGGTGGCCGCCATGCTCGAGTGGAGCTTCGGTCTGACCGCGGAGGCGGGCGCCGTCGAGGCGGCGATCGACGTGGTGCTCGCGCACGGCCCGACCACGCCCGACCTCCCGGGGGGCAGCGAGAGCACGGCGGCGGTCGGCGACGCGGTGGCGCGCGCGGCGAGGGCCCGCCTCGGACGAGCGGAGGCGGCCTGATGCTCCCACGCACCCTCTACGACAAGCTCTGGGACGACCACCGCGTGGCTCAGCGCGAGGGCGAGCCCGCGCTCCTCTATATCGATCTGCAGCTCCTGCACGAGGTCACCAGCCCGCAGGCCTTCGAGGGGCTGCGACGCCGGGGGCTCCGCGTGCGGTGCCCGGGCCGCACCGTCGCCACCATCGACCACAGCCTGCCCACCGACGGGAGGCCGCCCGAGCAGGTGGACCCGGTCGCGGCCCGGCAGATCGCCGAGCTGCGGCGCAACTGCGCCGAGTTCGGGGTGCCGCTCCTCGCGCCGGGCAGCGGCCAGCAGGGGGTGGTGCACGTCATGGGGCCCGAGCTCGGTCTCACCCAGCCGGGGATGACCATCGTCTGTGGCGACAGCCACACCGCCACCCACGGCGCCTTCGGCGCGCTCGCCTTCGGCATCGGCACCAGCGAGGTCGAGCAGGTGCTCGCCACGCAGTGCCTCCTGCAGCGCCGGGCGCGGCCCTTCCGCGTGGAGGTCGGGGGGCGCCTCGGCCCCGGAGTCGGCGCCAAGGACCTGGTGCTCGCGCTGATCGCGGAGCTCGGGGCGGGGGGCGGCACCGGGGCCGTCTTCGAGTTCTGCGGCCCGGCGGTCCGCGCCCTCTCCATGGAGGGCCGGATGACCCTCTGCAACATGAGCATCGAGGCGGGCGCTCGCGCGGGGCTGGTGGCGCCGGACGAGACGACCTTCGACTACCTGGCGGACCGCCCCCTCGCCCCCCGCGGCGTGGCCTGGGAGGCGGCGCTGCGGCGGTGGCGCGCGCTGCCGAGCGACCCCGGGGCGCGCTTCGAGCGCGCGCTCAGCCTCGACGCCGCGCGGCTGGAGCCGATGATCACCTTCGGCACCAGCCCGGCGATGGCCATCCCGGTGACCGGCGAGGTGCCCGACCCGCGGCGCGCGCCGGGCGCGGCCGAGCGGGCCGCGCTGGAGCAGGCGCTCGCCTACATGGGGCTCGCGCCGGGCCGGCCGCTCCTCGGTCAGCCCGTCGACGTGGTCTTCATCGGCAGCTGCACCAACGGGCGCATCGAGGACCTGCGGGTGGCGGCGGGCGTGCTGCGCGGGCGCAAGGTGAAGGCGGGCGTGCGGGCGCTGGTCGTGCCGGGCAGCGAGGCGGTGCGCGCACAGGCCAGCGCCGAGG
>JAKLHH010001107.1 GCA_022710245.1 Myxococcota bacterium | reverse complement strand
TCCTCGCCGAGAAGGGCCCCGAGGGTGCCGAGGAAGCCATCCCCCACATCGCGCGCGCACTCGACCTCGACTTCGACGCGGGCGGTTTGCTCACCCAGATGGGTCTGCCCGCCGAGGTCGTGACGACGCTGATCGACGTCGCCCAGTCCTGAGGCCGCCTCTACGATCAGTCGCGGGTCGGACGCTCCGCGATGAAGGGCGAATCACTTCCCGGGCTGGATCCCCTGCTCCTGGAGCCGCTTCACGACCTTCTGGCCGAGCGCCATGCCCCACTTCTGGCCGGCCATCATCGACTCCTGCGTGATCTGCGGCAGCACCGAGGTCAGCTTCTTCCCCGCCGGCGACTCGTAGAACTTGATGATCGCCTTCACCTCGCCCTGGTTCAGGTGCTTGTCGTAGATGGGGACGATGAGGTCGATCAGGTCGTCCGGGCGGACCTCCTTCATGAAGTCGGCCCAGAACTTCGCCGGGACCTTCGGCATCGTGGTCTTGAACTGGCCGATCATCTGCTGCATGACCTGCATCCCGAGCTTGCCGGAGCCCATCAGCACCAGCAGCTTGCGGATGTCCTTCTGCTTCGGCGTCTCCGCGGCGGAGGCGAGGGGCGCGGTGAGCAGCAGCGCGGCGGAGATCGCGAGGCACAGCCAGGTTCTCTTGGTCATCTCTCTCTCCTTGAGCGGCCGTCAGCCGCCGGGTAGCGCGTCGAGCAGGCGGTCGATCTCCGCCTCCGTGTTGTAGCCGTGCGGTGCGACGCGCAGCGCGCCGCCACGGATAGAGACGATGATGCCGGCCTCACGCAGGCGGACCTCCAGCGCGTCGCCGTCGAGGCCCGCGCGGCCGGCGAGGACGATCCCCGAGCTCTCCTCGGGCGTGCGGCGCGGCGAGTAGACCCGAAAGCCGCGCGCGAGGAGCCCGGCGCAGGCGCGGTCGGTGAGCGCGAGGACGCGGCTCGCCAGCGCGGCCGGAGTCACCGCGTGGATCAGCTCGAGGCTGCCGAGGAGCCCGTGGATGCCGGCGAGGTTGTAGGCGCCCTCCTCGAAGCGCGCCGCGCTCTCCTTCAGCGGCTGCTCGAGGTCGAAGAAGTCGAAGGGCTCCCGCACCGCGAGCCACCCCTCCAGCGCGGGCTCGATCTGCGCCAGCGCGCGCGGGGAGGCGTAGCCGAGCCCCACTCCCTCGGGCCCGAGCAGCCACTTGTGGGCGTCCGCCGAGACCAGGTCGACGCCCCAGGCCTCGACCTCGAGGGGAAAGACGCCGAGCGACTGGATCGCGTCGACGACGAAGAGCGCCTCGGGGCTACGCCGCCGGAGGAGCTCTCCCACCGCGGGGAGCGGGGCGCGGAAGCCGGAGAGGAACTGGACCTGGCTGATCGAGAGCGCGCGTGTGCGGGCGTCGATGGCGGTCTCGAGGTCCTCGAGGAGCACGCGCCCCTCGCGCTGCGGCACCAGGCGCACGTCGACGCCGCGCCGCCGCAGCGGGAGCCAGGGGCGCAGGTTGGCCGGGAACTCGCGCTCGATGAGCACCACGTTGTCGCCCTCGCCGCAGCGGACGCCGGTGGCCGCCACCCCGATCCCCTGCGTCGTCGAGCGGACGATGAAGATCCGCTCGGGGACCGTGCCGAGGAGCGCGGCGCCGAGCCGGCGCACCTCGCGGAGCGCGTCGAAGACGCGGCCAGGGTAGTGGGCGGCGCCGAACTGGCTCAGCTCGTCCAGGTACTCCTGGATCCGCGCCAGGCAGCGGCGCGGCAGCGGCGAGACGGCGGCGTGGTTCAGGTAGGTCAGCTGCTCGGTGACGGCGAACTCCTGGCGGAGCTCCTCGAGGGTGAGGACAGGCTGCGACATGGCGGGCACGCTATAGCACATCGAGGGAGGCGGTACCACGACGAGGGCACCCCCCTCGGCGGAGGCTCAGGCCAGCTCGCGCGAGGGGATGATCGCCGAGGTGAAGCGCGCGAGGAGCGACCGCCAGGCGACGACCCCGCCGAAGAACGGCAGGCTCCACGGCTGCGGGTGGACGCGCCAGATGCGGCGCAGCCGCGCCGGCGAGTAGAACGTCCGCACCGCGTCACGCACCAGCGCCGCGAGGCGGTCGTCGGGGATGCGGCTGAGGTTCTGGTCCGTGTAGAAATAGTCGTAGCGGCGGTAGGCGGCGTCCTCCACCGGCTTGGCGTAGCGGAGGTACATCTCCGTCTCGGGGAAGGCGACGGTGCGGAAGAACTTCCCCACGTGGAGCGACGACTCGTAGGCGAAGCGCAGCGTCGCCAGCGCCTCCTCCTCGGTCTCGCTCGGCAGCCCGAGCATGAAGAACCCGTCGCAGACGACGCCGAGCTTCGCCGCGGTCTCGATCGCGGCGCGCGCCCGGTCCAGGCGCAGGCGCTTGCCGAGCAGCGCCTGCAGCCGCTCGCTCGCCGTCTCGATGGCGAAGGAGATGTAGTTCGCGCCCGCCCGGCGCATCAGCCCGAGGAGCTCGGGGTCGAGGAGGTCGCTGCGCAGCCCGTTGGGGAACTGGAAGCGGACGCGCAGCCCGCGACGCAGCACGCCCTCGAGGATCGCCGCCGCGCGGTTCCGGTCGAGGTTGAAGACGTCGTCGATCACCTCGAAGTCGGTGACGCCGCCCTCGTGCACCGCGCGCTCGATCTCCTCGAGGACGCGCTCCGGCGAGTGCGGGCGGAAGCGCTTGCCGTGGTTCCGGTGGCAGTAGATGCAGCCGTAGGGGCAGCCGCGCGAGGTGACGAGGCTCCGGTAGCGGCGGACCCCGACGGGCGCCATCGACGGCCAGATGGAGTAGGGACGGGGGTCGACCAGGTCCCAGGCCGGGCGCGGCAGCCGGTCGAGCTCCGGCTCCACCCCGGTGCGCACGTTCGGGGCCGGGTCCTCCCGGGTGACCACGCCCGGGATCCCGTCGAGCCCGCGGCCGGCCGCGAGGCGCTCCAGCACCTCGACGAAGGCACGCTCGCCCTCGCCGGCGACCACGGCGTCGACGGGCGCGTCCTTCAGCACGTCGCGGGGGAAGACGGTGGGGTGCGGCCCGCCCGCGAGGATCGCGGTCCGCGGGGAGAGGCGGCGGACCTGGGCTGCCACCGCGTGGAGGTCAGGCGCGTCCTGGGTGAGCGAGGAGATCGCGACCACGTCGGGCCGGAAGCTGGCGAGCTCGTGCACCAGCCGCGCGCTGCCGTTCCACGGGAAGCGACGGTCGATCAGGCGCAGCCGCGCCCCGAGAGCCTCTCGCGCCGCCGCCCCGATGTAGAGGAGCCCCATCGGGTAGGTGATGTTGTAGTGGGAGA
>JAKLHH010001106.1 GCA_022710245.1 Myxococcota bacterium | reverse complement strand
GGGGATCGAGAACGAGCGCGCGAAGGTGAACAAGTACGGCCGGCCGATGCTCGGCGGCACGGTGAAGCCGAAGCTCGGCCTCAGCGCGAAGAGCTACGCCCGCGTCGTCTACGAGTGCCTGGTCGGCGGCCTCGACACCACCAAGGACGACGAGAACATGAACAGCCAGCCGTTCAACCGCTGGCGCGACCGCTTCGCCTTCGTCATGGAGGCGGTGCACGCGGCCGAGGCGGAGACCGGCGAGGCCAAGGGCCACTGGCTCAACGTCACGGCGGCCTGCACCGAGGACACCCTCGAGCGCGTCGAGTACGCGGCCCAGCTCGGCTCACGCTACGTGATGAGCGACTACCTCACCCTCGGCTTCGCCGCGCACCAGAGCCTGGTCAAGCGCGCCGCCCAGCTCGGGCTGATGGTGCACGTCCACCGCGCCATGCACGCGGTGATGGATCGCCAGAGCCAGCACGGCATCTCGTTCCTCGTGCTCGCCAAGTGGCTGCGGCTGGCGGGCGGCGACCACCTCCACACCGGGACGGTCGTCGGCAAGCTAGAGGGCAACCGCGAGGCGACGATGGCCATCGCGGACATGCTGCGCGAGGACTTCGTGCCGGCCAACCCCGCGGCCGGGGTCTACTTCGATCAGGAGTGGGCGAGCATGAAGAACGTCTTCCCCGTCGCCTCGGGCGGCATCCACGTCATGCACATCCCGGCCCTCTACGAGATCTATGGCAACGACGCCTTCTGGCTCTTCGGCGGCGGCACCCACGGACACCCGGGCGGCAGCCGGGCCGGGGCGCGCGCGAACCGCGTCGCCACCGAGGCGATCGTCGCCGGTCGCACCCTGGAGGAGGCCGCCAGGGAGTGCCCGGAGCTGCGGGAGGCGATGGAGCTGTGGGCCAACATCACCTTCGAGGGCTGAGAGGGGAGCGCCGATGCCATTCCGAGCGGGCCGTCCCATCATGCTCTGTCTCCTCGGCGACTCGGGCGCCGGCAAGTCGACGCTGTCGAACGGCTGCGTCGAGCTGCTCGGCCGAGAGCGCGTGACCGACCTCTGCCTCGACGACTACCACTCGCTCGACCGGGCGGCGCGGCAGGCGCAGCGGATCACCGCGCTCGATCCGCGCTGCAACCACCTGGCGCTGGTGGGCCAGCACATGCGGCTCCTGCGCCAGGGGGAGACCATCTTCAAGCCCGTCTACGACCACTCGCACGGCAGGTTCGGGCCACCCGAGCTGGTGACGCCGAGATCCATCGTGCTCGTCAACGGTCTCCACGGCCTCTTCACCCCCGAGCTCAGGCGGCAGTGGGACGTCTCGGTCTTCCTCGATCCCGACCCCGAGCTGCGCGTCGAGTGGAAGATCAAGCGCGACACCAGCAAGCGCGGCTACACGCGCGAGGAGGTGCTGCGGCAGCTCGACGACCGTCGCCACGACTCGGAGGCCTACGTGCTCCCGCAGCGGGAGCTGGCCGACATGGTGATCTCGTTCTTCCCGCCGGCCGACCACGCCGCGACGAGGGACAGCGCGCGCCTCAACGTCCGCCTCACGCTGCGCCACCCGGTGCCCCTCCCCGATCTGGAGGCCGCCGTCGCTGCCGCCAGCGGCGAGGAGGCGTACCTGAAGCTCGTCCGCGGCACCGAGGGCGCCGACGTGCTCGAGATCAGCGGCCGCATCTCCGCTGACGCCACCGCCGCGATCGAGGACCGCATCTGGGACCACATCCCCACGGCGCGGCACCTGCGCTCGAGCCGGGTGGGGGTCTTCCTCGACGGTCAGACCGAGCGCCGCTCCAACCCGCTGGCGGTGACGCAGCTCGTGCTGACCTACTACCTCGTCAAGGCGAGCGCGCTGGCCGTGAAGCAGGAGCAGCTCCACGGCGAGCGCGCCGCGCCGACCCTTCGCTAGCCCCGCGGCCCCTTCGCCGGGGTGACGTCTCTTGCCTCGGCCGCGAGGCCGGTCGCCTACCGCGTCAGTCCCCCGACCGCCGCACCGGGCGGCCGCACCCGCTCCGGTTCCGCGGCAGTCCCCCGACCGCCGCACCAGACGGCCGCACCAGCTCCGGTTCCGCGTCAGTCCCCCGGAGGCCGCACCAGATCAGGGCCCACCGCCGCCAGGTCGGGGCAGCCGCAGAGCGCCATCGCCAGGTCGAGCTCGCGCCGGAGGATCTGCAGCACCTCGACGGCGCCGGCCTCGCCGCCAACCGCCAGCCCCCAGAGGATCGGTCGTCCGACCAGCACCGCCCGCGCGCCGAGGGCCAGCGCCTTGAGCACGTCGGTGCCGCGGCGCACGCCCCCGTCGAGGAGCACCGGCAGGCGATCGCCGATCGCGCCGGCGACCGCGGGCAGCACGTCGATGGTGGCCGGCGAGGTGTCGAGCTGACGCCCGCCGTGGTTCGAGACCACGATCGCGGCGACCCCCGCCTCGGCGGCCCGCCGCGCGTCGTCGGCGCGCACGATCCCCTTGATCACCAGCGGCAGCCGCGTGTGAACGCGCAGCCACTCCAGGTCCTTCCAGCTCAGCGACGAGTCGATCAACGCCGCGAAGTAGGCCGCCAGCCCCGAGTCGCGCCCGTCGTCGATCAGCGCACCGTAGCCGGCCGGCACCAGGTTGCGCACGCTGAGCCCGGGCGGGAGCTGGAAGCGGTTGCGCACGTCGCGCTCGCGGCAGCCGAGGAGCGGCGCGTCGACGGTGAGGACCAGCGCCCGGCAGCCAGCCGCCTCCGCCCTCGCCATCAGCGCGGCGGTCGCGCCGCGATCTCGGTAGGCGTAGAGCTGGAAGAAGACCGGCGCCCGCGTGGCCTGGACGACCTCCTCCATGTCCGTGTTGGAGAGGGAGCTGAGCACCATCACGGTCCCGGCCGCCTCCGCGGCGCGCGCCGTGGCGAGCTCGCCCTCGGGACAGGCCAGGCAGTGGAACGCGGTCGGCGCGATCACGACCGGCATCGAGAGCGGGTGGCCGAGGAGCTCGGTGCTCGCGTCGCGCCGGCTGACGTCCACCAGCACGCGGTAGTGGAGCGGCAGGCGCTCGAACGCGGCGTGGTTCTCGCGCAGCGTGAGCTCGTCGTGCGCGCCGCTCGCGTAGTAGTCGTAGGTGAACTGGGGCAGGCGCTCCCGGGCGAGGCGCTCGAGGTCGAAGAGGCTCACGTGACCGGTGTCCATGACCGTGAAGTATGGGAGCGCCGGGCGGCGGCGGCAAAGGTCAAGGCGGGTCCGCGGTCGCCACGGCGGTGGTGGCCGGCTCCAAGGTCGCCTGCGACCTCGCCATGCCGGAGCCGCCCGAGGGGAAGA
>JAKLHH010001105.1 GCA_022710245.1 Myxococcota bacterium | reverse complement strand
GGTGGGCGCGACCTGGTCGACCTCCGCGAGGACCTGCCTCATCGCGCCGCCGCCCGCGGTGATCAGGCGCGGCGCCGCCGCCTCCAGCCGCTCGCGCAGCGCTCGGTTCTCGGCGATCAGGCTGTAGCGCTCGGCGGCCTTGCGCACCAGGCGCGAGAGCTCCTCGGGGTCGAAGGGCTTGACGATGTAGTCGTAGGCGCCCTCCTTGAGCGCCTGCACGGCGGTCTCCACCGCGGCGTAGGCGGTCATGATGATCACCGTCGACTCGGGCGCGAGCTCGTGGACCTTGCGGTTCAGCTCGAGCCCGTCCATCCCCGGCATCTTGATGTCGGCGAGGATGATCTCGGCGCTCTCCTTGCCCAGGTGCTCGAGCGCCTCGCGGCCGCCGCCGGCGGCGCTGACCTGGTAGCCCTCGTCGCGGAACCAGGCGGTGAGCGAGCCGCGGACGTGCGGCTCGTCGTCGACGATCAGCATGCGGATCGGGGCTGCCATCAGCTCTCTCCGGCCTTCGACGGCTCGGGTGGCTTCGCGGGCCGCGGGAAGCGCAGCGTGAACGTGGCGCCGCTGCCGGGCTGGCTCGCCACCTCCACGCTGCCGTCGTTGCGCTGCATGATGCCGTAGACCACGGCGAGGCCGAGGCCGAGCCCCTTGCCCCCGCCGTCGGACTTGGTGCTGAAGAAGGGCTCGAAGATGTGCGCCCGCACCTCCTCGGCGATCCCCGGCCCGGTGTCCTTCACCTCGACCGCGACGCCTCCCTCCGCGAGGGCGCAGGAGCGCACGGTGAGGGTGCCGCCCTCGGTCATCGCCTCGATGGCGTTCACGCAGAGCGCGAGGAGCGCCTGCTCGAGCTGCGCCGGGTCGCAGACCAGGAGCGGCAGGCCGTCCGCGAGCTCGAGCTCGAGCTTGGTCTGCGCGAGGTCCATCTTGTGCTTGATCAGGAAGAGCGTCTTCCGCACGATGGCGTTGACGTCGGTCGGCTCCAGCGACGAGCCGGTGCGCCGGGCGAAGAGGAGCAGGTTGGAGACGATCTCGCCGCAGCGCGCCGACTCCGACGCGATCGCCTCCAGCACCTCGCGGTGCTGCGCCCACTCCGCCTGCATCTCGGGGCGGCTGGAGATGCGGCGGAGCATCAGCCTCGAGTAGGTCACCACGCTCGCCATCGGGTTATTGATCTCGTGGGCGACCACCGCGGCGAGCTTGCCGAGCGAGGCCATCCGCTCGACCTGCAGCATCTGGTCCTGCGCGCGCCTGAGCTCGGCGGTCTTCTCCTCCACGCGGCGCTCCAGCGTCTGCGCCCACTCGACCAGCTTCGCGTTGGCGCGCTCGAGGTCGTGCGCCATCTTGTTCAGCGACTCGCCCAGGTAGGCGAACTCGGCGATGTCCTTCTGCGGGTAGCGCGCCGAGTAGTCGCCGCGGCCGAGGGCGTCGAAGGTCTCCTTCAGGGCCCGCACCGGACGGTGCACCGCGCCCCGCACCACCGCCACCACCACGCCGATGATGAGCAGCATGACCCCGAGGAAGACCGCGACCATCAGCAGCGCGGTCTGGGTCTGCGCGCGCTCGACCTGGGTCAGCGTCAGGGTCACGTCGAGGACGCCGAGGAGCCGCTTCTCCGGCGGGTGGGCGTGGCAGGCGCCGCGGCTGCAGGCGGGCTCGTTCTCGATCGGCTTGATGATGCCGAGCGCGGGCGTCCCGTCCATGGTGAAGGTGCGGGTGCGGTCCCCGGCGCGCAGGCGCTCCATCGGCTTGCCCGCGGCGTGGCAGCCGTAGCAGGCCTCGGAGCGCGGGTCGAGGCGCTTGCCCACCTCGGCCGGGCTCGACGAGAAGACGATGTCCCCCTCCTTGTTGAGGATGCGGATGCGGAGGTTGCCCGAGCGCTCGGTGATGGAGCGCACCGAGGCGTGGAGGCCGGCGCGGTCGTTGGCGAGCATGGTGCTGTGGAGTGCCGCGTAGAGCGTCTCCGAGAGCGTCAGCCCGTTGATGCGCGCGTAGCCCTGCGCGAGGCGCTTCTGCAGCGTGACCAGCACCACCGCGGTCACCGCCAGGAGCAGCGCGAGGCTGAGGATCAGCGTCCCCGTCAGACGGACGGTCAGCGAGTTCTTGCGCCAGCGCCACATGGGGGAGCCGCGGGGTGGAGGGGGAGGAGGATCACGCCCCGCAAAGGTACCCTCGGGGGCGCCAAAGGTCAAAGCGGGTCGGACGTGGCGGTGGAGGCGGCGGGGGCCGTGATCGGGGTCGAGGCCGGCTCGCGCCCGCTCTCCAGCGTCGGCTCCTCGGCGGGCAGGCCCTCGGGGAAGACCGGCAGGCGGCGGCAGGCGAGCATGAAGACCTTGATGCCGACCGCGGCGAGCCCCATCGAGATCAGGAGCTCGGGCACCGAGGGCAGGTAGCGCTGGCCGGTCGCGGCCTCCACCGAGGTGATGGAGACGTTCAGGCGGTGCATGATGAAGCCGAGCACCACCAGGCCCTGCGCCATCGCCAGGCGGCGCGGCGAGGCCCGGAAGCGCCGCGAGGCGAGGAGCACCATCGGCAGCGCCGCGCCGACGACGACCTCGACGAGGAACATCACGGCCGGGAAGGAGAGCGGCCAGAGCGTGGAGAGCGCGTCCCTCGCCCAGAGGTCACGCAGCCGGACCGCGAGGAAGAGCGCGAGGATGACCACCGAGGCGCGCGAGAGCCGGCCGAGGAGCTGGGTCTCGAGCGGCTTGCCGAAGGCGCGGCGCGAGAACCACGACTCGGCGACGGTCATCCCGAGCCCCGCGGCGACGGCGGAGATCCAGAAGAGGACGGGCAGGATGGGCGTGTACCAGAGCGGGTGCATCTTGCCGGGGAGGATGAGGAAGAGGCTGCCGAGCGACGACTGGTGCAGCGTCGAGAGGATCACGCCGCAGATGACGAGGAGCGGCGAGATGCGGCGGACGAAGCGGAGCGGCCGCTCCAGGCGGAGGCGCTCGAGCAGCACCGGCGAGAACTCGAGGCCGAGCACGGTCGTGTAGAGCATCACGCACCAGCCGACCTCGAACATCACCGAGCGGGGGTTCCACATGATGATCGGGTGCCAGACGTTCCACGGCTTGCCGAGGTCGAACATCAGCCCGGCGATGACCAGCAGGTAGCCGAGGAAGGCGGTGAGCACCGTCGGCCGCACGATGGGCTTGAAGTCCTCCAGGTGGAAGACGTGCACGGTGGCCGTGACGGCGAAGCCGCCAGCGGCGAGGCCGACGCCGCAGAGGATGTCGAAGCCGATCCAGAGCCCCCAGGGGAAGCGGTCGCTGAGGTTGGTG
>JAKLHH010001104.1 GCA_022710245.1 Myxococcota bacterium | reverse complement strand
GAGCGGCCGAAGAACAGCGCGCGGGAGACCTCCTGCTCGAGCGCGACCTGGAACTGCTCATGCGCGTCCAGTCCGTGCTCGAGCCCGGGGTGCACCACGTGAATCGAGGCGAGGAGAGGGCCGAGCGAGACGACGTCGCCCACCCGGAGTTGCTGGCGCTTGACCTCCTCGCCGTTGACCAGCGTGCCGTTCGTGGAGCCGAGGTCCTCGAGCCAGACCTCGCCCGAGATCAGGGAGAAGCTCGCGTGGCGGCGCGAGAGCTTCTCGTGCTTGATCACCACGTCGGCCGACTCATCCCGACCGAGCACCAGCGGCCTGCCCTCGACGAGGCGCAGGGCCTGCGTCCGATCAGGAGCGTAGATGAGGAGAGAGACCTGGGGCTCGCGGGTGAGCGCGGTCCGGCCTGGAGCGGTGAGCTCTGTCACAGCCACCTCGTCTTGATCACGCGGAGAGCTTACCCGCGGCCGGGGCCGGAGTCGACAGGGTAGCGCAGGGCCCTGTCGTGGCTCAGGGTAGCGCAGGTCCCGGCCGACCTCCTGCCGGGCGTGGCCAGAAGTCGCCCGGCCGCCCCTGAAACCCCGCGATCCGCCGCTCCCCTTGTCGGGCACGGCGCTTGCTCCCCGACGCTGGTAACGGAGGAGGTGACGTGCGAGGAGCTGCGGTCTTGCTGGTCGCTCTCTGTGGCTGCGCGGAGGGCACCCCGGCGCTGAGCGGCGTACGCGATGGAGGGGCCGAGGGCACACGCTGGCCCGCCGATCGCTGCGGCGCCCTGGTCTGCGACACGCCGCCACCCTCGAGGTGCGTCGACGACCGGCTCGTGCGTCGGTTCAGGCAGGCCGGCACCTGCGAGCAGGGCACCTGTGTCTACGAGGAGTCGATCGAGCAGTGCGGTGTCGCCTGCCGCGCTGGCGAGTGCGTCGTGGACCTCTGCGCGGGAGTGGTCTGCGCGACCCCACCGCCGGCGACCTGCCTCGACGCCAGCACGCGGCGCACGTTCGCGTTCTACGGCAGCTGCAGCGCCGGCGTGTGCACCTACGCGGCAGACGACCAGCGGTGCAGCTCTGGCTGCAAGGCCGGGGTCTGCGCCGGCAACCCCTGCCAGGCCGTGGCCTGCCACACCCCACCCCCGCCGACCTGCCTCGACGCGCTGACGGTCCGCAGCTACTCCGGCGCGGGGACCTGCGTCGAGGGTGCGTGCAGCTACTCGGCGAGCACGGCGGCCTGCACCTTCGGCTGCGCGCAGGGTAAGTGCCGGAGCGCGAGCGTCACCTCGGCGTCGCTGACCTTCACCGGCGCTGGCGGCACCACCTGGACTCACCAGGTGACCTGGACCGGCGTCACCTACGGCGCGGCGGTCTTCAGCACCGCGTCCACCTCGGTCAACCCCGCCGTGATCCCGACCACCGCGAGCTTCCCGCAGACCGACCTGGCGGTGCCCTACTCCATCGGCGCTACCGCCTGCTTCGTGGTCGGCAGCGTCGAGCTGCAGGCGACAGACTGCGCCTATCACGTGGAGCTGAGGGCGTGCTTCAAGCAGGTCAGCGAGCTACACTGGGACGTGACCTTCAGCCACCGAGTCGACACGATGCCGCTCTCCGGCGGGGCGCCGATCGTGGGCGGCTGGGGCGCCTCCCACGGGACCGCCAGCCTGGAGCTGAGCCCGTGAGACACCTCGCCTCGCTCGCGCTCCTCGTCGCCGCGCTGGCGGGGTGTCCGCAGCGTCGCAGCGCTCCGCCGCGAACGGGCGGCGTCGAGGCCCGCGAGGCCTCGCGCGCGACCTCCTGCCCTGGCGGCCGCGCTGTCACCTGTCGCATCCTCTCCCTCTTCAAGCTCCGCGGGCAGTGGATGCTCCACCTCCAGTGCCCGGACGGGGCCGCCGTCAGGCCCGGACAGGTGGGCCACCTCGTCCACTGCGGCTCGGAGCGGTGGCGGTCCGAGGAGATGGAGGTGCGCCGGGTCCAGCTTCCCCACGTGATCGTCCGCACCACTCTGCTGCAGCTCGGCTGCTGCCGCGAGGTCCGCTTCTGCGTCGACGGCGGCCAGGCCCGACCTGGAGCGCTCACAGCCCGCGGACTGTGCGGGGGAAGCGGGGTGGGCTTCGGCTCCGGCGCGCCTCCACGCTGTTTCGCCGTGCCCTGAGCTGCTAGCCTCAAGGCCGACCATGCTTTCAGAAGAGCCGCTCGCGGGCGTCGAGGCGAGGTTGCTCGAAGCGATCCGCGTCGAGCCAGATGACGACGCGCCTCGGCTGGTCTACGCCGACTGGCTCTGCGAGCGCGGCGATCCTCGGGGGGAGCTGATCGTGCTCCAGTGCGAGCTCGCCCGCACCTCGCCCCGCAAGAGCCGCCGTCGCGCGCGGCTGCACCGCCGCGTCGACGAGCTCCTCGCGGCGCACGGTGACCGCTGGCTAGGACCGGTGGCCTCCCTCGGCAGCGGGCACCGCCTCGAGCGTGGCTTCCTCGCCGAGGCGCCCGTGCTGCCGCGTCGCGCTGCCGCCGCCGCGCCCAACCTCGAGCGCCCGGACCTGCTCCGGCTCGGCCTGACGGTCGTGGAGGTGGTGAGGCGACTGAACGCGGGGCCGCTCAGCTGCCTCCTGGAGGGAGTCGCCTGCGGACCGCTGGGGCCGACCGGCAGGGTCACGTTGAAGGCCGCGCGCGGCTCCGAAGCGGAGCTGCAGAGGGTCATCCTGGAGGAGCACGATCTGCTGCGCTGCCTCGAGGGCCCGCACCTCGCCCGCTGTCGTGGGCTGGCGCGGTACGAGGATGCGCCCGCGCTGCTCAACGACTGGGTCGAAGGCATCGACCTGTACCGGCTCCTGGAGCTGGTCCCTCGGCCGGGACCTGTCTTCGCGACGGCGGTCGGGCTGCAGCTCTGCCGGGCGCTCCACCGCCTTCACGAGGGCGGGGGGCGTGAGCTCGTGCACGCGGCGGTGCGTCCAGGTCACCTGCTCGCCTCCGCGGACGGTCGAGTGACCCTGATCGACCTCAGCGCTGCCTCGCCAGAGGCGGTGGCAGCGGCCTGGGGTGTCATCAGCAGCGTCTCCGTCCCGCGCCCGCGGACCATGCAGAGGCTCGCCTACTACTCGCCCGAGCAGCTCCGGGGCGAGCCAGTCGACCGACGCGCCGATGTCTTTTCGACGGCGGCCACCCTGGCGGCGCTGGCGACCGGCCAGCATCTCTTTCTACGCAGCGGTCAACTCGACACGGTTCGCGCCGTCCTCGAGCCCCTCGACGCGGTGGCTCTGTCAGGGATCCCCACCCGGTTGCGCGAGGTGCTGGCTCTGGCCC
>JAKLHH010001103.1 GCA_022710245.1 Myxococcota bacterium | reverse complement strand
GTCCGACGGCGTCGATCTCTCGCGGCGAGTGCGCGGCCTACCTGTACCGGGCGAAGACGCTCTAGAGCTGATCGAGCCGCGCGACCTCCAGGGTCAGCAGAGCACCTCGCGCACCTTGCGCGTCAGCGCCTCGATGGAGAAGGGCTTCTGCAGGAACGGGATCCCCTCCTCGAGGACGCCGTGCTGCGCGATCACGTCGTCGGTGTAGCCGGACATGAAGAGGACTCGCAGCTCGGGCCGCGCGCGCCGGAGCTCCTCCCAGAGGAGGCGCCCGTTCGTCTTCGGCAGCACGATGTCCGTCAGCAGCAGGTGGATGGGGGCCGCGTGCTCGCGCGCCACGTCGACCGCCTCGGCTGCACCGGCCGCCGAGAGCACCCGGTAGCTGAAGCGCTCGAGGACGCGTCGGGTGAGCCGGCGGACCATCTCCTCATCCTCGACGAGGAGCACCGTCTCGCTGCCGCCCCGGGGGGCCTCCACTGGCGGCGCGGGGACGGCGGCGGCGGACGCCTGCAGCCGGGGCAGGTGGACGTGGAAGCTGGCCCCGGCGCCCGGCTCCGAGGCGACGGTGATGAAGCCACCGTTCTGCTTGACGATGCCGTAGACGGTGGAGAGGCCGAGGCCGGTCCCCTTCCCCTCCTTGGTGGTGAAGAACGGCTCGAAGATGTGCGGCAGGATGTCGGCGCTGATGCCGCGCCCTCCGTCGATGGCGGAGAGGCGGACGTAGCGGCCGGGCGTCACCCCGTCCCGGCCCGCGCAGGCCGCCTCGTCGAGCTGCACCTCTGCCGTCTCGATCTGCAGGCGCCCGCCGTCGGGCATGGCGTCGCGCGCGTTGACCGCGAGGTTCACGAGCACCTGCTCGAGCTGGCTCGGGTCGGCCTTGACCCGGCCCAGCTCGGGGGCAGGCTGGAAGGAGAGCTCGATGTCCTCGCCGATCAGGCGCTGCAGCATCCGCGTCGCGCCGGCGACGACCTCGTTCAGATCGATGACCCGCGGCGCGATCAGCTGCTTGCGGCTGAAGGCGAGGAGCTGGGAGGTGATCGAGGCGGCGCGCTCGCCGGCGCGGCGGACCTCGAGGAGGTCCGCGTACAGCGGATCATCCGCGTGCAGCTGGCCGAGGAGCATCTCGGTGTAGCCGATCAGGCTGGTGAGGATGTTGTTGAAGTCGTGGGCGACGCCGCCGGCGAGGCGGCCGACCGCCTCCATCTTCTGGGACTGCTGCAGCCGCTCCTCGCTCTCCCTGAGCGCCTGCGCGGCCTGCTTGATCCGGGAGATGTCGACGAGCACGCCGCGCACGCCCAGGACGCGGCCCTCGCGCACGATGCGGTCGGCGTGGGCGACGACCGGGAAGGTCGTGCCGTCACGGCGGCGCATCAGGTACTCGGTGCCGCCGCTGTTCGAGCGGCGCGGCGAGCGGAGCCACTCCACCACGCGGGCGTGATCCTCGGGCGCGATCACCGCCGCGATCCCGAGCCCCTCGAGCTCCTCGCGACGGTAGCCGAACGCCTCCAGGCCGTGCTGGTTGGCGAAGGTGAACCGGCCCGCCTGGTCGGCCTCGAAGACGGTCTGGGGCAGCAGGTCGGCGAGCTCACGGAAGCGCCGCTCGCTCTCGATCAGGGCCACCTCGGCGCGCTTGCGGGCCGCGATGTCGCGGGCGATGGCGAGGACCGCCGGCTCTCCGCGGAAGCTGATCCGTCGCACCGCGAGCTCCACCGGCACCTCCTGCCCGTCGGAGCGCAGGTGCAGGCTCTCGAGGGTGCCCTCGGCGGTGAGGCCCTGGAGCTTGGCCCAGACGTGCGCCAGCGCGGCCGGCGCCACCAGATCGAGGAGCCGCTTGCCGACCAGCTGGGAGCGGGGGATCCCGAGCTGGTGCGCCGCGGTGTGGTTGGCCTCGACCAGGCGGCCGCTCGCGTCGGCGATGAAGATCGCGTCGGGCGCCATGTCGACCATGGTGCGGAAGCGCTCCTCGCTCTCCCGCAGCGCGTCCTCGGCGCGCTTGCGCGCGGTGACGTCGCGCGAGACGCCGAGGACCTCCACCGGGCGCCCCTCGGCGTCGCGGATGAGGGAGAGCTCGCTCTCCACCCAGATGGTGGAGCCGTCCTTGCGGTACTCCTCCCAGAGCGTCGTGAGGATCGGGTTGACGGTCTCCGCGCTGGAGAGCCCCTCGCGCAGCTGCTCGAGCGCCTGGGCGAGCGACGCCGGGGTGAGCACCTGGTCGACCGTCTGCGCCATCGCCTCCTCGACGGTGAAGCCGCGCAGCCGCGTGATCGCCGGGCTGATGTAGGTGAAGCGCAGCTCGAGATCGGTGGTCCAGATGCAGTCGGAGGCGTTCTCGGCGATCAGCCGGTAGCGCTCGGGCTCGGGGAGCGGGCCAGGTCGGCTTGTCATGGGGACCCCTCGTCGGGAGACGATAGGGCGCGGCCGGGGCGAAGGTCAATCGCGAGGTTGTGGCGTCCTGCAACGCCTCGATCCCGAAGCGTCATGCGTGGGGGTGGCCACCCCAAGCGCCGCAATTCACCCCCAGCCTCCTCTCCAACCGTTAGCCGCGGTTTTGGTGAGTCGCTTACGCTGCTTTCCGGCGCGCGGAGACCTGCCATTACATGGACCCACAGGGAGGGCCCGCTCCAGCTCGCCTGAGCCAGCTCTCGTCGACGCTGTGATTTCTGCTGGCACGTCGGTTGCTCACTCCCGGCGTGGGGCAACTGCCCGTCGAGGTTCGACGGGCGACGAGACAACGAGGCACGAGTTGAAAGGGAGGCATGGCTCGATGAAAGGACGGATCCTTCTGATGGTCGGCGGAGCCTTCGCCCTGCTGGCTGGCTGCACCGGCGACATCGACAGCCCGCCGAGCGCCGAGGAGCGCATCGGCTCGATCACCTACCTCGCCGACGCGCAGCGCGCGCTCTACGCGAAGGAGTGCCGGGCCTCGTCGAAGGCCTGCACGCTGCCGAACAACCACGACTGCTCGAAGCTGGTCGTCACCGTCTTCGGCGACGGCCACGTGACCGGCGTCTGCACGCTCGCCAGCGGCAAGCTGGTCGGCGTCACCAGCCAGCGCGACCTGCCGCTGCAGTGCCGCAGCGGGACCAGCGCGTACAGCCTGGAGTGCGTCGACTGGCGCTTCAACCTGGCGCTCTCGGCGACGGCGATGGACCTGAACGTGTACCCGTCGCGCGCCACCTCCTCGTTCAAGCGCTTCATCGAGAGCGGCCTCGGCGAGGACATCCCGAACGGCTCGGCGTTCCTCCCCGAGAGCCCGACCACGCCGACCACGCCGACCACGCCGACCACGCC
>JAKLHH010001102.1 GCA_022710245.1 Myxococcota bacterium | reverse complement strand
GCGCTGCTCGGCGCCCTCGGTCCGGGCTACCCGCGTCACCGGGCCACCCGCGTCACTTCCTGGAGCCGGTGAACGAGTAGGTGCCCGTGCAGTTGATCTGGGTCCCCTCGTAGTTGCCCGTCCCGCGCGTGCGGTCCTCGCCGGTGACGCCGTTGCCGTTGAAGGTGCCGCTCGCGCGGCCGATCACCTGGACGGTCGAGTACTGAGTGACGACGCCGCCCACGTCGAAGGCGCCCGTGGCGCTGACCCCGCCCTTCAGCTCGGTCACGTAGAACCCGAGCGGCAGCTTGACGCTGAGGCTGCCGTTGTCCTGGGTGACGGTGAGCGTCTGGCTGAAGTGGTAGCCGACCTTGCAGAGGGCGATCTCGAGCAGGCCGCTGCCGAAGGTGGGGCAGGTCCCGCTGCAGGCCGTGGTCGTGACCTCGACGGTGTAGAGCCCGGTCAGGGCCTTGCCGACCGCGTCGCCGGGCGGGATCGAGGAGACCTCCTCGGCGCTGAGGCCGCTGTCGCCGCAGGCGCCCAGCGCGAGGGTGAGCACCGCTGCCAGGGTGAGCTGCTTCCGCATCGTCGTCCTCCGTCCGTGTTGTCCTGCCGCCCCTGAAGCTAGCACGAGCGCGCGGGCTCGCTCCGCAACAATGATCACGCCACCTCGGCTATGATCAGCTCATGCGCGCTCCCGCCAGCATCCTGCTCTCGCTCGCGCTCCTCGGAGGACCGGCCGCGCAGGCTCGCCCCGCGCTCACCCGCGCGGGCCAGGGCCGCATCAACCTCGACGTGGTCGGGGCCGAGGCGCGTGACGTGCTGCGGCTCCTCGCCGAGGTGGGCGGCGTCAACCTGGTCCTCGGCGACGAGGTCGCGGGCCGGGTGACGCTGCGCCTCCGCAGGGTGCCCTGGCGCAGCGCCCTCCAGGTCATCCTGCGTGTGCGCGGGCTCGAGGCCGAGTGGCGCGGCGGCATCCTCCGGGTGGGGAGCCGCGAGCGCTTCGCCCGCGAGCGCGCCCTGCGGCTCGGCGAGCGCGAGCGCTGCCTGCGCGAGGCGCCGCTGCGCACCTGGACGCTGCGGCCGAGCTACGCCAGCGCCGCCTCGCTGGCCCAGGCGCTGCGGCAGACCCTCACGCCACGGGGCAGCATCACCGTCGACGAGCGGACCGGCACCCTGGTGGTGCGTGACGTGCGCTGCGACTGACCCGAGCCTGCCGCCGATCCCCGAGTAGCCACCGCGGCTGGCGCCTGACGCCGGCCCTTTCGGGGAGCTGCAAACAAAAGTGTGCAGCTTCAAGTGGTTGCAATCCGGGCGGATGGCACCTCGCTTGCTACATGCCGTGGTACTCACTCGAGGTGTCTCATGCGACGGCTCTCCCGCCTCTTTCTGCTCGTCCTCGCCGGCCTGCTCGTGGCTGCTCCCGCGCGGGCAGAGGTCAAGACGGTCCACGCGACGCTCGCGAGCGCGCGAGCGCAGGGGAACCGCGAGGAGATCTTCAAGCTGCTGATGACCGGCAAGACGCCCTCCTGGCTCGCCGGCAAGTCCTCGGCGGTGATCGCGCGGCAGACCAAGGCGATCCGCGCCGCGGTCCTCGAGCAGGGGCGCAAGGTGGTGAAAGCCATCGTGGCCAAGCCGAAGGGCAAGCCGGGCCACGCCGAGCAGACCATCCTCGGCCTGCTCTCGCCCACGCAGCGGGCTCAGCTCCTCAAGGAGGAGGCGGGCTTCCAGGTCGAGCGGATCACCTCCAAGGTAGACGGCAAGACCGAGGAGAAGGTGAAGGTCACGCTGAAGCGGTATGGCCAGTCGAGCTACGGCGACGCCAACACCGAGTTCGACAAGCAGATGAACATCTACAACCGCGTCATGGGCCCCAACGTCATCACCTACATGCCCGCGGGGTACCACTCCAAGTACGTCTCTCGTGGGAACGTCTTCGACATCTGGGGCAGCGACGGCGACGGCTATGGCGCCATCCGCCCGAACGACTACGCGCTGCACCCGACCTGGCTCAGCGACGCCGAGGCGCAGCGCATGTCGAGCGTGATCAACGTCGGGCGCAAGAGCTGGGACTCCTCGCTCGGCAAGCAGATGGCCCACGGCCGCCCGGCGATGTGGCCGCCCGCGAAGGGCGTCAAGGGGCGCACCGGCAACTCCTGCACGACGACCTTCATCCGCGCCCCGGTGGGCGAGCGCGCCAGCGGCTTCGGCTGGATCGACGAGCTGCAGGCGAGCGTGCTGAAGGCGGCGAAGGCGGGCCGGGTGCAGATCGAGGGCGCGGACCTGAAGACCGACACCGTCCTCGCGGCGGTGACCGGCAAGAGCAAGGCGGCGAGCGACGCCATCTTCACCGAGCTCACCCGCCAGCTCCCGCGCGAGCGTGACACCATCGCGCGCCTGCAGACCGAGGTCGACTTCTTCCGCGGCAAGCTCGAGTCGAAGGACTACAGCAACGAGACCCACTGCACCTTCCCGATGGACCTCATGCACCGCACGCCGCTCTCCGAGCTGGCGCGCATCGCCAGCGACCCGGTCGGCCCCAAGGGCGCCTCGCGCAAGTTCCGCGCGGCGGACCCGGTGCGCGTCGGCGTCCTCACGGTCTTCGAGAAGGAGGCGCCGGTGAACCCCGTGCTCAATTCGGCCCTGGCGGCGCAGCTGCGAGCCGTCGCGGCGCCCCGCGCCGCCGCGCGCGCCGCGCGCGCTGACGCGCCCCGCGCTGCCGCGCCCCGCGCTGACGCGCCCCGCGCTGACGCGCCCCGCGCGGGTATCGCCGCCGCGGCGCCCCTTCGCTAGGCCGCTTCGCGGCTCATCGCATCACAGCTTCTTCCAGGTGCCAGACCAGGCGACGCACTTCCAGGTGCCGGTGAGGCCCGCCCCGGTCTTCGCCGTCTGGCAAGCCGCGTCGCTCTCGCAGCCGCAGTAGCCCTGCTGGCACTTGGTGTGTCCCGGACTGAAGTCGGGCGTCTTGCACTCCGCGTCGGCCGTGCAGTCGACGGGCGTGCCGGTGGGCACGCAGCCCTTGTAGGTCGGGAAGATGGTGCGGCACTCGTTGCCGCCCTGGCACTGCCCGGTGCAGGCGGCCGGGACGCACTGCTTGGCGAAGCCGTTCTCGACGCAGTCAGGGAAGAGCGCCACCTTGCAGTCCGCCGACGCTGCGCACCAGCTCTGCAGGCAGTAGCCACCAGAGCAGGAATAGGTGAACCCCGAGCTCGCCGTCGGGCAGTCTGTCACCGTCTGGCAGGTCGCCACGCACGCCTTGCCTTGAACCGCAGAGCTCCCGTCGCTGGTCGAGGCCTTCCCGTCGGAGCGCGTCT
>JAKLHH010001101.1 GCA_022710245.1 Myxococcota bacterium | reverse complement strand
GAGGCGCGGCGCGCGCTCGCGCGCTTCCGGCCGCTGCGGCTGAAGGCCGGGGAGCTCGTCCTCGAGGAGGGCGACGAGGCGCGTGGGCTCTTCCTGGTGCTGCTCGGCCGGCTGCTGGTGACCAAGGCCGGCCCCGACGGAGAGCAGCTGCTGATCGGCGAGCTCGTCGACGGAGACTTCTTCGGCGAGATCTCGTCGCTGCGCGAGCAGCCCGTGACCGCCAGCGTGCGCACGGCGAGCTTCGTGCAGGGCCTCCACGCGGGGGTGGCCGAGGTGAAGGCGCTCCTCGCGGCGAGCCCGCGGTTCGGCCACGTCCTGGAGACCGAGGCCAAGCGACGCGAGCGCGCGGCGGGCGCGGTGCTCCGCGGGGCGGCGACGTTCGTGGAGGGGCAGGGGCTGGTCTTCAAGTCGCGGTCGCGCTAGGCGCGGTGAGGATACGACTCGGTCCGGTGGGCTAGTCCTCGACCTCTACCCGGTCGAGCTCGAGCTCGCGCTCGAGCTCGGGGAGGTGAGAGAGGAGCTGGCCGTAGCGCTCCACGCTCGCGTGGGGCTTCATCCCGACGACCAGGATGCGGCGGCCCTTGGGGATCCCCTCGGAGGTGAGACCCTGGCTGTACTGGGGCCCGAACGCCACGTCCATCGGGTGGGTCTGCACGTGCGGAAAGCCCACCAGACGCAGCATCCCCTTGATGACGTTCTCGCCGGGCAGCCACCAGACGGTGTCGTCGTTGCGGTAGGAGTGCTCGACGAAGCGCATCACGTCGGCCTGCTCCGGGCCGAGCGCCTCGGTCTCGACGAAGATCACGTCCTCGGTGAAGGAGGCGACGCGCTCGAGCGCGAGGAGCGGGTGCTTGAGGTGATAGAAGAGCCCGAGGAAGAGGCAGACGTGAAAGGGGCGCTCGGGCCGGTAGCGGTAGATGGAGTCCGCGCGCCACTCGACCTCCGCCCCCAGCACCTCGCCGACGAAACGCGCCTGCTCGAGGTAGCGCTCGAAGTCGAGGCCCACCACGTGCTCGGCGCCGGCGCGCTTCGCCTGGATGGCAGCGAAGCCCGCGTTGCAGCCCACGTCGAGGACGCGGAGCCCTCCGAGCCCCCTGGGCAGGAGCGCGGCGATGGCGTCCCAGCGCTCCTGGCTCAGCAGCGGGCCGGGGGTGACGACGCCGTGTCCGAGGTCGATGCGGAGCCCCCACGGGCGAAGCTCCTCCACGCGGCGGCGGATCTGGTCGGGGGTCATGTCACATGCTCCGTACACAGCGAAATCCGACGTCGCCGTCGGCGATGTCGGCGTAGGCGGCGCGGCTCAGCTCAGGCCACGCACACATAGTCCACCGTCTCGAAATACCCACGCGCCGTGAGGCGCGCCCGGATCTCCTCCCGCGCCCCCTTCGCCCCCACCGCTACCACCACCAGGCGCGATGGATCCCGGTCCCCGAGCTCCTCGGGCCGCACCACCAGGCACCCGTGGATCCGCTGCCCGAGCTTGCGCGGATCGAGATCGATCACGCGATCCTCGAGGAGCTTGCGCCCCGGATCTGTGAGCCCGCGGAGCGCGCGCAGCCAGGGCTTCCCCTCGAGCCCGGCGCCCCAGACGAGCAGGCGGCGGCGCTCGCGCTCCGCGCGCGCGACCACGTGGTGGAGCCTGAGCGCGAAGAAGCGCTCGGGCCGGTACGCCGCGCCGGCGCGCGAGAGGCGGCGCTCGCCCTCGCGCCAGAGGAGCAGCACCTCGGGGACCTTGCCCAGACGCCAGCCCGCCGCGTCGAGGCGGAGCCAGAGGTCGTGGTCCTCGGGCCAGCCGCAGGCGTCGTCGCAGTAGCCGCCCACCTCACGCACCGCCGCCGCCCGCAGCACCACGCTCGGGTGACAGAGGGGCGCCTCGACCAGGAGATCTCGTCGCAGCTCCTCGGGGGTGACGAGCGAGTTCGACCAGCGCTCGTAGCGTAGCATGCCGTCGGTGAGCCCCGTCCGGGGGACGAGGCGGAAGCGACAGCCGACCGCGCCGAGGCGGGCGTCGCTGGCGAGCAGCGAGACCTGCGCGCGCAGCCGCTCGCGGCCGCAGAGGTCATCGGCGTCCATCCTCGCGATCAGCTCGCCCCGGCACTCGGCGAGGCCGCGGTTGAGCGCGGCGCAGAGCCCGAGGCGGCGCTGGCTGACGAGCCGGACCCGCGGGTCGCGGGCCGCGAAGGCACGCACCAGCTCGGCGCTCCCGTCGAGGGAGCCGTCGTCCACGACGACCAGCTCCAGCTCGCGGTGCGACTGGCGGAGGACGCTGCGCAGCGCGGCCGCCAGGGTGCGGGCGCCATCGCGGACCGGGAGGAGTACCGAGACGAGCGGCAACGCCGCGAGCGTAGGCCGGATGGAGGGGCGCGACAAGAGCGAGAGGGGCGCGACAGGAGCGAGAGGGCGCGACAGGAGCGAGAGGGCGCGCGACAAGAGCGAGAGGGCGCGACAAGAGCGAGAGGGGCGCGACAAGAGCGAGAGAGAGGGGCGAGGCGAGACCGAGGGCCAGGCCAGGCCAGGCCGGTGCGGCGGCGCGCTACTTCGAGCTGGCGGTCTGGACGCGGGTGAGCTGCGCGTGCTTGCCGGAGCTCACCGGGATCGGGTCGTCCTCGACCATCGCCTGCGCCGCGATCTGCGTCGTGCCGGAGGAGGCGGCCGGGTCGCCGCCCGACGGGATCGGCGCCCCCTCGGCTCCCTCGGGCTCCTCGGCCCCCTCAGCTCCCTCCGCCGGCGCTTCGGCCCCGAGGGACGGTGTCACGTTGAGGACCAGCTTGTGGGTGAAGACGCCGCCGACGCGGGTCAGGTGAGCCTTCGCCCCGAGCAGCGTGTCGACGCACACGGGGCACTCGTTGTGCAGCACCACCACGAGGCTGGGGTCGTCCGGGTGCCTGAGCAGCTGGAAGCGGGCGCCGGGCAGCTTGGCCAGGGCCTCGCAGCCAGGCAGATCCAGCTCGGCGAGGGAGCCGGGAGCCTGGAGCGAGGCGCTGCTCTGTCCGAGCTCGGCCGGGCCTGCGTCGCAGGCGCCGAGGGTGAGGAGGGCGCTGAAGATCATCAGAGAGCGTGACATGTCTGGCTCCTTCACCGCGCTCAGGCGAGCGCGAGACCGTGTTCCTTGATCAGCTGCGACAGCCGCGGGCGCTTCATCCCGAGCAGCTCGGCCGCCCGGGTGATGTTACCGTTCGCCTCGCGCAGCGCCGCGGTGATGCACTCGACCTCGACGTGCTTCTTGTAGTCCTTCAGGCTCCAGCCGAGCGAGCGCACCTGGCCGTAGACGTCGGCCGGTCCGCTCGGGCGCGACGGC
>JAKLHH010001100.1 GCA_022710245.1 Myxococcota bacterium | reverse complement strand
GGACGAGGCCTCACCCTCGACCTGCCCCCCTGGGGCGCCTCGGTCTTCTCGCTGAGCTCCTGACCGGCCCGTCCTCGGAGGAGAGCGCGACGAGAGCGTGGCCGTGTACCCCGACAGGCCCGTCCTCGGAGCGGCCCTGGCTGTCCCTCAGCGCGGCCCCGGCTTGCTGTAGCTGATCCGGTCGCGCGGCGTCGCCCGGCCGTGCTCGAAGGCCTCGAGCTGGAGGGTGCGGCCGTCGAGGGTGATCCGCACGAAGCCGTTCCAGCCCTGGATCGCGTCGCTGCTCACCTCGTCGGCGCCGGGCCGGACGAGGAGCGCGCGCTCCGAGGTCGCGGCGGGCACCAGCGCGCTGGCCGGGAGCTGACCGAAGGCGGGCGTGACGAGGTAGCCGACGCCGCTGCCGGGGCCGTAGCTCGACGCGGGGGCGCTGGTGACCGTGCCCTTCTCGTCCTGGCCGGTGTAGCGGAGCGGCCTCAACCGCTGGTAGAGGTGCTCGTGTCCGCTCAGCACCCAGTCGACGCGGTCATTGAAGAGCGCCGTCATCGGGCGCACCGCGAGCTCCTCGTCGTGGTGCCTGGCGCCGGCGTTGTAGGGCGGCACGTGCCAGACCGCGAAGCGCCAGAGCCCACCGAGCTCGGGGAGGACGCGCTCGACCCAGTCGCGCTGGGCCCCGCCCGCGAGCCAGTCGGCGGGCAGCGAGGCGCTCACCGAGTCGAGCAGGAGGAAGGCCGCGCTGCCGTAGCGGAGCCCGTAGCAGGCGTCGTTGCCCGACGAGCTCCCGCTGGGGAAGAGCTCGAGGTAGTGCGCGGCGGCGCCGCCCAGGATGTCGTGGTTCCCCATCGCCGGCACCAGGGGGCGGCTCGCGAAGAGCTGGCGCCCGGCGTCGAAGAACCCCCACCAGCTGGCCGGGTCGTCGGCGCCGGTCAGGTCGCCGGCCAGCACCAGGAAGCGCGCCTGGTCGAAGGGAGGCGCCTGCAGCGCGGCGGCGGCCGCGCGCCAGCGCTCGGGCACCTGGGCGTCCGAGAGGAGGAGGAACGAGAAGGAGGAGGCGCCGGGCGCGGCGGTGCGAAACGAGTAGCGCGGGGAGCTCTCGACGGGCGCGCCGGGCGCGGTCGAGCACTCGGCCACGTAGTCATAGGCAGTGTCCGGGGCGAGGCCGGTGAGCGCGAGGTGATGCAGCTCCACGGGCGTCTCGTCGGCGGCGCCGGGCGAGAGCGGCCCGCCGGACGGCCCGTGGCGGACGCGGCCCAGGCAGCGGTGGTCGGTGCGGAAGGAGACCAGGATGGACCGCGCGGGGTCGCGGTCAGGCTGCCCCGCGAGGTTGTCGCGCAGGGTGAGGTAGGGGCCGAGCAGCGGCCCGTCGACGCTGCGGTGGTAGCCGGCGCCGTCCAGGTCGTCGCGAGCCGGCGCGTCCTCGTCTCTGAAGGCGAGATCGAGTAGGCGCGCTGTCTCCGGCAGCGCCACCGTCGCCTGGAAGACCGCAGGCCCGAGCCGCTTCATCGGTAGCTCGCAGGCGGCCTCGTCGGGCGCGTAGTTGAAGCCGAAGCGCAGGATCAGGTGGCTCGCCGAGGCGAGGCGCGCGGGAGCGCCATAGGTGATGGTGGCCGTCCGGCCGGGGACGAGCTGCGCGGGGGCGATGCGAAGTCCTGGAGCCAGCAGCACCCCTTCGTCGGTGGCGGTCTCGTCGACGGTGAAGGTGGAGGGCGGCGGCCGGCAGGCGACGAGCAGCGGGACGAGCAGCGGAAGGAGCAGGGCGAGACGAAGGTGCATGGTGTGCTGCCCGCGAGCATCGCACGGGGCTCGCGCGCTGTCACCGTCACCAGGTCGAGCGCCCTCGGGGGCGGAGTGCAATCCTGGCCTGCAGGTTCGAGGTTCGAGACGTGCCCCCCCCCGCCGAGCTCGCACACCCGGCGGCGCGACGTAGGCGACCGCGGCCGGCGGCCAGCGTGCAGGCGGAGCTAGCTCCGCTGCACCGGGATGTTGTCCTTCTCGACCAGCCGGCGCCCGCGCGAATTGCGGCGGTCTCATCCCGGAGCGGCCGGAGGCCGCGAGGACCCGCAATTTGCCCTGCTCGCCTCCTGCGGAGGCTCCGCGATGAAGGGCAAACTCCGGCGCGAGATCCTGCGACTCCGTCGGGGAGATACGGCCGGCGCCGCGCTGACCCTGGCGCGTCCGCCGGCTGCCCTGGTCCGGGCGCGAGACGCAGGTGGCACGGCACCTGCTACCGCCTGAGCAAATGGCATCCCGACGTGCTGCACACGCCTCGCAGCCGGCCAGGCTGCAGGCGACCCCGCCTCCCGGGCCAGCCCCAGCTCCGGACATGGTCTGGATTCCGGGATGCACCTTCCGGATGGGCTCCGACCGGCACTACCCCGAAGAGGCCCCCGTGCACCGGGTGATCGTCGACGGCTTCTGGATGGACCGCGCTCCCGTGACCAATGAGCGGTTCCAGCGCTTCGTGGAGGCCACCGGCCACGTGACCTTCGCCGAGCTGCCGCCCGACCCTGCGGACTACCCCGGTGCGGACCCCGCGCTGCTGCACCCCGGCTCGCTCGTCTTCGTGAAGCCGCCGGGGCCCGTCGCGCTCGACGACCTCCGCCGCTGGTGGCGCTTCGCGCTCGGGGCCGACTGGCGGCACCCGCAGGGGCCAGGCAGCAGCCTCGAGGGGAAGGAGCAGCACCCCGTCGTGCACGTCACCCATGCCGACGCGCTTGCCTTCGGCAAGTGGGAGGGCAAGGACCTCCCGAGCGAGGCGGAGTGGGAGCTCGCCGCCCGCGGCGGCCTCGACGGCGCGGTCTACGCCTGGGGCGACGAGCTCGCTCCCGGCGGCCGCCCGCTGGCCAACTACTGGCAAGGCGAGTTCCCCTGGGAGAACTCGCTGCTCGATGGCTACGAGGGGACCTCTCCAGTGGGCGCGTTTCCTGCCAACGGCTACGGACTCCACGACATGATCGGCAACGTCTGGGAGTGGACGGCTGACTGGTACACGCCGCGGCACGCCAACGAGGTGAGCAAGGCCTGCTGCGTGCCGCGCAACCCGCGGGGTGGGAGCGAGAAGGCCAGCCTCGATCCAAGGCCGACCGAGGCCCGCGTCCCGCGCAAGGTGCTCAAGGGCGGCTCCCACCTCTGCTCGGCCAACTACTGCTTTCGCTACCGTCCCGCCGCGCGCTTCCCCGAGCCCATCGACAGCTCCACCTGTCACCTGGGCTTCCGTCTGGTGCTGCGGGTGCCCGGGGAGTAGCGGCTCCTGTGGCGACCGACACGCCGCCGACCGACGCGCCGCCGATCGACACCACGC
>JAKLHH010000110.1 GCA_022710245.1 Myxococcota bacterium | reverse complement strand
GCAACTTCAAGGTCAGCCTCGCCGACGGCACCGAGGTCGAGTTCCCCTGGTACCGCACCGGCTTCGCCGAGAACCGCATCGCCAACACCGACAAGCGCGTGAGCGCCACCCGCCAGGAGACGAACAAGGGCGGGCTCCGCCTCCACTACGGCGTCTTCCCCGAGGAGGTCTACGCGCTCGCGCTGAAGATGGACACCAAGCTCGCGACCTCGCGCGACGCGCTCGCCTCGCAGAGCTTCCGCGGCGCCAAGGGCGGCATCGGCGCCGGCCGCGTGGTCAAGGTGGGCAGCCGCTACCAGGCCAGGGTCGGCGACCTGGTCGACCCGGCCGCGTCGATCTTCAACCGCGGCGAGCTGATGACCCGCTTCGCGGCGAGCTTCCGCGCGACCGGCGGCGAGGTCGGCCCCGGCCTCGACATCCAGGCCGGCGACGTCAACACCAAGGCCCCCGAGATGAAGGTCCTCTCCGAGACGTACGGCAGCCCCGAGAAGCCCTCGGCGGGCGTCAGCGGCAAGGCGGTCATGCGCCTCGCCGACGGCACCATCGATCCCAAGGGCGGCATCGAGTACCGCGCCATCTCCACCGGCGAGGGCGTCTGGATGTCGACCCGCCTGGCCGCGCACCGCGTGGGGCTCAAGCTCCGCGGCGCCACCGTCGTCGCGCAGGGCTGGGGCGAGGTGGGGCGCGCCTTCGGGCTCGCCGCGCTGAAGGACGGCGCGCGCGTCATCGGCGTGCAGGAGCTCTGGACCGTCGGCGGCCGCAAGGTCGGCGGCACGCTGCTCTTCCCGGGCAAGGATCCGAAGCCCGCGCAGGTGAAGCGCTGGCTCGCCGAGGTCGAGGCGTGCCGCAGCGCGAACGGCGACCTCGCCACCTGGAAGGGCGGCCAGCTCGCGAAGAGCTTCAAGGAGGGCATGGACGCCTCGCAGGTGCGCGCGGACATCGTGGGCGTCAACGCGCTCGGCAGCGTGCTCACCGACCGCACCGTCCCCGCCTACCTCACCTCCGGCACGCACCAGGGCAAGCGCAAGATCATCGCCGAGGGCGCGAACCTCGCCGAGACCTCCGAGGGCGCGCGGCTCCTCGACCAGCACCGGGACAAGGTGCTGACCGTCGCCGGTGACCTCGCCAACCTGGGCGGCGTCCACGTCTCCGACCTCGAGGCCGTGCAGAACACCTTCGGCAAGCCGGTGACCAGCCCGCGCGCGAAGGGCTCGCTGCTCGGCACCATGCGCGCCGGCTGGAACCGCGCGCTGAAGATCGCGGACGGCCGCGGCGTCTCCGAGCGGCAGGCGATCGAGCTCGCGGCCGTCGACGGCATGATGAAGCGCTCGCTCCACCTCGCGGGCGCCCCGCGCGCCAGCCTCGAGCGCCGCGTGCTCACCCGCGACGCGCTCCGCGAGCAGGCGCCGCTCCTGCGCAGCCTCGGCGCGCGCGTGCCAGCGGCGAAGCGCTAGCCCGCTCCCGCTCCGCCCCCTCCGCCCTTCCTGTCCTTGCCATCGCAGCTCGCCACGATCTTGGCGGCGTGGCACGATCGGGAAGCCGGACCACGTCCGCTCGTAGAACGATCCATGCGCAGCACGCTGCTGGTCCTCCTCCTGCTCCAGGGCGCCGCCTGCCCGCACGCCGCGGCGCCGCGCGCGCCGCTGGCGCCGGCCGCCGCACCGCGAGCCCCTGCCGCCTCGCTCTGCGCGGGCCGCGAGCGCGGCCCCGTGCTCGAGGTGGCGCCGCTCGAGCTGCGCTGCGAGAGCGCGGAGAGCTTCAGCCTGAGCTCGTGCGGCGGGACGCCGGCGATCTCGGTGCTCAACTGCGCGCGCGAGGCGATGACGGTGCTGCGGCTCGAGCTGGCACCGGCTGGCCAGGACAGGGCGCAGGGCGGCGGCAGGATCATCGAGCCGGCCGGGGTGCGGATCGCCTCGGGCGACCGCTGGAGCGCGCCGGAGTGGATCGAGCAGCGCGAGCGGCGCTACCGGGTCATGGTGGTCCTGCGCGGCGAGGAGGGCGGCGAGCGCCGCCTCACGGGCGAGCTCGTCGTGAGGAACCCCACCCTCGAGCGCGCCCGCGCTCGCTGCCAGGCCTGCAGCGGCCTCTTCGCGCCGCGCGGCCTCGCTGGCATCACCGCGTGCCACTGTCGCATGCCCGACGCGGGCAAGCCCTGCAGCGACGGCGACGAGTGCCAGGGCAGGTGCGTGGGCAGCGGCACGCCGGGCGACTTCCGCTGCTCGACCTACCGCACGACCTTCGGCTGCCACTCCACCCTGCCTCGCGGCTGGAGCAAGGGCGCGAGGGGCGGCCTGGCGCGCCGCGTACCGACGATCTGCGTCGACTGACGGGCACACCTGACGGGCACACCTGACGGGCACGCCTCACGACGACCGGGCGAGGGCATCCATTATTGACCCCTGCTCGCGTTCTCTCGACAATCACCGGCAGGAGAAGGAGCGGCCGATGGGACAGCTCGGAGAGATGGACGCAGAGAAGCGTGCCCGGCTGATGAAGGTGGTGATGATCCTCGGTCCGCTGCTGCTCGTCCTCGGCCTCGCCCTGCCCTTCCTGATGTTTCACCTGGTCAGCCCGCCAGCCAAGGGACCGCCGCTGGCGGTGCTGGACCTCCGCTCGGGGGAGCCCTTCGAGCTCCCCTTCGTCGCGACCGGCAAGGAGCCGCGGGTCTTCCTCGACCTGCAGTGCGAGAGCTGCTCCTTCCCCGTCACCGGCGAGCTGGCGTTCCAGGCCGGGGACAGGGTCCTCCACAAGAACCGCATCTCCGCCGGCGATCTACGGGATCGGGCCTGGGGTGGGCACGACCGCAAGCTCGACCAGCACCTCATCTTCGGTGGACCCGAGCCGCCCGCCGGGACGCGGGTGGTGCTGAAGGGCACGCTCCTCGTCGGGCCGGCCCGCGGCGGCCTCTCCAACGCGCCGCTCAAGGACGCGCCGCCGACGCGGGTGCGCGTGCTGCGCGTGACCGTCGCGGACTGACCAGTCTCCGCCCCGCTCTGGCGGGGAAGGAGGGGAGCCCCGGGGACCGTATCTTCTGATATCCTTGTCTCTTCCTGTCACCTGGACTGAGCGCGCGAGCGAGGCTCGCGAGAGGAGGTCTCATGCTGGGAACGAAGATCTTGATCGATGGCGCGTCGCGTTTCGACAGCGCGAAGCTGGCCGAGGCCCTCACCAAGGCTGGCTTGCCCTTGCAGCGCGTCGGGACGCGGGACCTCTGGGAGTATCCCGGCGGTGGGGCTCGCTCGCCGGGGGCGCCGGTGGCCGTGGGCAAGTTCAAGTTCCACTACGCCAGCGTCTACTTCGACGGGCGCGGCGTCTTCCTCTGGCTCGGCGGGCCCAAGGTGGTGGAGAGCACCTTCGAGATCGGCGACTTCTGGGGCACGATCAAGTACACGCCGAGGACGCACACCGAGCTCGTCACCAACACCCCGATCTGAGCTCGGGCCCTCGATGATGGGGTGAGCCCCATGGCTCTTTCGCGCGCCGCTGCGAGCGGCTCTCCTTCTCACCGTCCGGCGTCGAGGGAAAGGAGGCACTCGGCGAGGGACGCCCGGCTGCAGCTGCACGACCTCGACAGCTCCGGCATTCGCGTCGAGGTCGACGCGGTGCTGCTCGAGGAGCCCGCGCCGAGCCCTCGCTGAGCCGCCGCTCGTCAGGTCCGAGGAAACTTCTGGCCCCCTCGCTGGTGGAAGGCGGAGAGACCCACCGCGAGGAGCCACATGCCGTCCGCACGCAGTCCCTGGCCAAGGCCGTTCGTCGTCAGCTTCGTCCTCGGCGCCGGGCTGGGCGCGCTGCTGGCGCTCCTCTGCGGCTGCGGCCGCGCCGCGAGCTCGCCCGCAGGCCCGCTCGCGGCCCGCGGCCGGGGCCCGCGCCTCTACACCGCGCTCTGCGCCGCCTGCCACGGCGAGGACGGTCGCGCCGCCGAGGGCAGCACGCGCTACCGCACCGAGCCTCCCGCGGGCGACCTCACGCGCTGCAACTTCAAGTACCGCTCGACGCCCTCCGGCACGCTCCCCACCGACAGCGATCTCCTGCGCACGCTGGCGACGGGCGTGCCCGGCACCCGCATGCCCGGCTTCTCGGGGGCGGTGCGCGAGGAGGCGCTCGCCGCGCTGGTCGGCGAGGTGAGGGCGCGCTGCCGCCTCTTCGCCGAGGACGGCCCCGGCCCCGAGGTGCCCTGGCCCGGCCCGCCGCGCGGCGACGCGGCCCGCGGCCACGCGGTCTTCACGCGCGAGCAGTGCGCCGCCTGCCACGGCGAGCAGGGCCGCGGCGACGGACGCGCGGCGCGCTTCCTGAAGGACGCGCTGGGGCGGAAGATCCGGCCCCGCGACGTCACCCAGGGCGTCACCCGCGGCGGCCACGCGCTCCTCGATCTCTACCGCGCCTTCTCGACCGGGCTGAGCGGCACGCCGATGCCCGCCGTGCACCCGCGGGTGACGCGCGCGGAGCGCTGGGACCTCGCCACCTACCTCGCCTCCCTCGGGCGCGACGCCGAGGGCAAGCCCCGGCGGCCCTTCGCGAGGCCGCTCTGGCCCTACTTTCGCTTCGAGGCCTGGGGCACTGCCGAGCCCGCGGTCACCGCCGCCAGCCCCGCCCCCGAGGTCAAGCCGGCGTCCCGCGCCGGCGGCGAGGTGAGCCATGGCCGCTGACCGCGAGGGCGAGGAGGCCGCGCTCCTCAGTCGCCGGGCGCTCCTGCGCGGAGGCTGCGCGGCCGCGCTGCTCGCCGCGGGGTCGCTCGCCGGTGGCTGCGCCACCCTGCCCCACGCGAGCCCGGCGAGCGCCGCGCCGACCGCGCACCGCTGCGAGCACCGGCACTGCCGCTACTACCGCCGCGTCGCCGGCGCGGGGCGCTGCTGCCTCGCCGCGCGCGTGGCCGGAGGCACGCCGTGAGAGCCGCCTCGCCCCTCCTCCTCGCCGCCCTCCTCCTCACCGCCCTGCTCAGCGCGCCAGCCGCGGCCCGCGCCGAGGAGGGGCTCTTCGTGCTCCGCCTCGGCGGCGGGGCGGCGATGCTGCACCAGGAGCAGCCGCTGGTGGCGGGCTCGCTCGAGCTCGGCGCCGACTACGGCGTCTCCGAGCGGCTCGGCGTCGTCGGCAGCGGGCTCCTGCTCCTGCACGGGCAGGCGAAGAGCCTCGGCCTCGCCGCGAGCTTCCGCGGGCTCCTCGTCGAGCGGCGCTGGTGGCGCCTCTACCTGCACGCGGGTCCCGAGCTGCTCCTCGTCTGGCGGCCGGAGCACGACGTGCGCGCTGACCTCGCGCTCCGCGCCGGGCTCGGCGTCGAGACCCTGCTCCTCTGGGGGCTCGGCCTGGTCCTCGAGCTGCACGGCTCGGCGCCGGTCGGCCTCGGCGAGGCGCGCTTGCTCGAGGCCGGCTCGGCGGGCGCCACGCTCGGCCTCTTCATGGAGTTCTAGGTGCGCGCGCTCCTGATCGCTCTGCTCAGCGTCCTCGTCCTCGTCCTCGCGAGCCCGGGCTGCACGCGGCACCTGCTGCGCGAGGCGGACCCGGTGCGCGGCGTCGTGCTCCCGGCCGATCACGCGGCGCACGACGACGCGCAGACCGAGTGGTGGCACCTGCACGGCCACCTCGTCGACGACGCCGGCCGGCGCTACGACTGGTTCCTCGGCTTCATCAAGCAGCACACGGACCACGACCGCCTCCTCGGCCTGCCCCTGCGCTGGTTCCTCGACCCCTTCCAGATGGCGTTCTTCTCGCTCACCGACCGCAGCCGCGGCGAGCTCGAGCTGCGCGAGAAGCACGCCTACCCGGACGTCTGGGCCGCCAGCGCGGCCCGTGATCGCCTCGCGCTGCGCCACGACTCCTGGACCGCCCGGCGGCGCGAGGACGGCGCGGTCGAGCTCCGCGCGGCGACGCGGCGGAGCACCCTCAGCCTCGAGCTGACCCCACGGAAGCCCCCCGCGCTCCTCGGACGGAAGGGCTACCTCGCGGTGCCGCCCCGCTCCTCGCACTACTACTACTCGATCCCGCGGCTGGCGGCCTCCGGCGTCCTCACCGTCGACGGCGAGCGCCGGCGCGTGCGCGGGCTCGCCTGGCTGAAGCACGAGTGGGGCTTCCTCTACACGGACCACCTCGACGGCTGGACCTGGTTCGGCGTCCAGCTCGCGAGCGGCCACGACCTGGAGATCGGGCTCATCTTCGACCGCCAGCACAACCTCGCCGCGGGCTCCTTCGCGGTGGTCGAGGAGCCGGACGGGCGCGTGACGCCGATCGCGCTCAGCCGCCTCGGCGTCAGCCAGAGCGGCGCCGTCTGGCGCAGCCCGCGGACGCGCACGGTCTACCCGACGGGCTGGCAGCTCCGCGTCCCGGGCCGCGGCGTCCTCAACCTGCGCGCGAGCGTGCCAGCGCAGGAGCTGGTCGTCTTCCCGGCGAACATGTGGGCGGGCGGGCTCGAGGTGAGCGGCGTCTTCGATGGCGAGCGGGCGCGCGGCGACTGCTTCGCCGAGGTGGTGGGGCTCGACCGCCCCTTCGGCCGCAGCCTCTTCCGCTCGGGGCACCCGCGGCGATGAAGAACGCAGGCGGACCAGCGAAGGACGGACGGCCGCGGGTGCTCGTCGTCGGTGGCGGACCGGCGGGGCTGGCCGCGGCCGAGCGCCTCCTCGAGCGCGCGGAGGGCCGCGTGCGCGTCCGCCTGGTCACCCTCGGCCACCACTTCGGCGGCAAGGCCGACTCCTGGCGTGACCCCGAGGGGCGCCTGATCGACCACGGGCTCCACGTGATCTTCTCCTGGTACACGGCGATGAAGGGGCTCCTCCGCCGCGCCGGCGTCGACGTCGAGGCGCACCTGGTCCCCGCGGGCGGCCACACCATCGTCTACGAGCCGCGCGACGGGCGCGTCCACGACCTCGCCTTCGCCCGCAACCCGGCGCTGGCCCTCCACCGCGCGCTCGGCTACAGCGGCCTCACTGGCGCGGAGAAGCGGAGCATCGCGCGCTTCATCCTGGCCAACCTCGGCGTCTTCCTCGGCGCCCGGGACCTCGAGCCCCTCGACGACCTCTGCTTCACCGCCTGGTGCCTCTCGCGCGGCCTCGCGCCCTCCATCGTGCAGACCAGCGTCTTCCGCATCTCGCGCCTGGCGCAGCTCAACTGGCCGGGCGAGATCAGCGCCTACAGCATGCTGCGCTCGATCGAGGCGGCGGGGCACGACTTCCGCGGCACGCAGTACGCGTTCTGCGACGGCGGCATGAGCGAGCGCTTCTGGCAACCGCTGGCCACGCACCTCGCCTGCCGCGGCGCGGAGCTCGCCACGCTGCGCAAGCTGGTCGGGCTCGAGCTCGCGGGCCGCCGCGTCGTCGCCGCCACCTTCGCCGAGCCCGACCCGGCCGGCCACGAGCGCGCCGGCCAGCCGCGCGGGCGCCCGGTCTTCGACGGCAAGGTGCCGGTGAAGCCGAGGAGCGAGGAGCAGGACCGCGACTTCGACCACCTCATCTGCACGCTCCCCGCCACCGCGCTCCAGGAGCTCAGCCCGGGCGGCGGGCTCTGGCGCGTCCCCGAGCTGGCGCGCGCCCGCGAGCTCCGCGGCATCGCCTCGCTGGCCATGCAAATCTGGCACCGCGAGCCGGTGACGAAGCGCTACCCGAGCGTCATCGGCGGGCTCGAGGGGCCGCTCGCCTTCACGCTCGACGCCAAGCAGGTGATGCGCGAGCACCGCGAGGACCCGACGAGCGGCTCGGTCATCTACCTGGTCGGGCAGGAGACCGGCTACGAGCGCCTCTCCGACGAGGAGCACCTGGCGCTGGCGCTCCGCGACCTCTCGCGGCTCCCGGGCTACGAGAAGATCGACCGCCGCGGCGTGCTCCACTACCAGGTGATCCGGAACCGCGCCGCGCACAAGCTCTACTTCAACGCCGAGCCCGGCGTGCAGAAGTTCCGCCCGCCGTCGCGCACCTCTCTCGAGAACCTCTGGCTGGCCGGCGACTGGGTCAAGAACGAGCTCGACTTCCCCTGCATGGAGGCCGCGGTCCGCTCGGGGCAGGAGGCGGCCGACGGCGTCCTCGCGGCGCTGCCGCGGCGCTGAGGCGGCGAGCAAGAAGGACGCGGCCGCTGAGAGCAGTCAGCGGTCAGCGCTGCAGCTCGGTGAAGCCGTGACGCGAGGCCCTGGGAAGATCCGCGCGCCGGATGAGGACCGACTGATCGACGGAGTAGGCGGGGCACCCGCAGGCCGCGCAGACCGGGAGGTGCTTCTCGCTCTTCTTCAGGATCGTCACGCCGCTCGCGCGAAACACCTCCTCGGTGCGGGACGGGTGCTCGGGGCCAGAGAGCGGGGGCACCACGTCGGGGTGCGGCCTCTTCCCCGGCGGGAGGAGCGGCGGCGGTGGCCGGGGCTCGCACTGCCGGCCCCCCTGGAAGTGGCGGTGGACCCAGACCCGGTCCTCGGCCAGCTGGCAGACGCCCTGCCTGCACTCGGCGGAGAAGCCGCTCAGGTCGGGGCTGCGCGGCGCCGGCTTGATGCACTCGGGGCAGACCACCCTGCAGCGCTCCTGCTCGGCCTGCTCCAGCGCCGCGAGCCAGCGCTCGCGGTGCTGGCGGTTCACCGCGGCGGGGGTCAGGCGGTAGACCCGACCGCAGGGAGGGCTGCACCCCTTGTCGATGCAGCGCGGGAGGAGCACGGCCTCGCACTCCTCGGAGCGCGCGCAGGCGCTCGCCTGCCGGGCGAGCTCCGTCTCCTCGGGCGGCTGCCTGGCCGGAGCGGGAGGAGACGACCGGCAGCCGGGAGCGAGGAGGAGCGCGGGGACGATCAGCAGAGCGGGACGTGCCAGCGACGCGGCGCAGAGGTGTCGAGCCATCGGATCATGGTGTGCCCGGACGCCGCGTGGTGGCAAGATGATCACCCTCGGGGACGAGGAGCGCCTCCATGATCACCGCACACAACCTGGCCGGTTACTTTGCCGCCCACGCGATCTGGTGCGTCTCGGAGCTCGAGGGCGAGCCGCTGATCCCGATGCTCGCCTTCACCGGCGCCTCGGGCGAGCGCCAGCTGCAGCGGCTCGTCAGCCACGACCTCGCCGGCGCGGTGGCGACCGGCCAGGCGCAGCTGGCGTCGAACGAGATGGGCGCCGCCGACGCGGTCCTCGTCTATGACGGCCGCATCACCGTGGGCGAGGAGAAGCTCGACGCGATCATCCTCGAGCTGCGCGCCTATGTCGCTCCAGAGGCGAGGGCGGTGATGGCCGTGCCGTACACGCCCGGGGGCGCCGGGAGCTTCCTCGTCCACAAGCCCAAGATCCTCGAGTGGCAGCGCTGCGAGGACTTCGACCTCGACGTGGCCCTGCAGGCGTTCTGGCAGGGGGTCGACAGCCACGAGCGGGGCGGCAAGATCTGGAGCGAGCACCTCGACCAGTCGAAGTAGCCCCGCCGCGCAGCCCCGCGCGTCGTGCTGCTCAGCGGCCCTTGCGCAGGTCATCGGGCGCGCCGGAGGCGATCTGGAGGCCGGAGAACTCGACCCGGCAGCCGCGGCCGAGCGGCGACTGCGCCTCGATGCCGACCTTCACCGTGGCCTTCATCGCGAGCCGGAAGGTGCGCGCCATCCGCCAGCGCCGGCCGTCGTCGGACCAGTGCAGCGCCCAGAGGTCGCCCCGCCGCGCCACCTGCAGCCAGACCGCCTCGCGGCCGTCCATGCGCTCGCCGTTGCTGTCGTCGGAGGTGCCGTCGGTCACCACGCAGACGACCGCGGGGTAGCCGAGGTCGGTCCGCTCCAGCTCGTGCTTGATCCACCGCCGCGGCCGGTCGAGGACGAGCAGCCCGCCGGCGTCGTAGGTCCGGCGGAAGGCGGGTCGCACCTTGACCCGGGCGGTGAAGTCGCCCGTGACGTCGACGTAGTGGAAGGGCGCGTCGTCGCGCTCGTCACCGCTCGCGGGATCGATGAAGAAGTCCGAGCAGGCAGGCGCCCGGACCTCGAGGACGTCGCCGTCCTCGCGGGGCGAGACCCGCTCGCGGCGGGCCCGCTGCCTCGCGGCCCCCGCCTCCGGCGAAGCTGTCGCACGCATGCACGCCTCCTCTCGAGGGTTGCTCTCGGGCGCGCATCTTACCGCAGCCCGACGCCGCGCTCTGCTATCCTGGCTGCGAGCGAGGTCCAGCATGTCCAGAGGTCTGTGGAGCACACTCCTGGTCAGCCTCAGCACGTTCTTCTCCCCTGGGCTGCGGGCGAGCCCTCCGGCCGGCGCGCCCGTCTCCTTCAAGCTCGGGGTCGACTTCCGCGTCACGCTCAAGCAGCCCGCCCGCTCCGAGGACCGCCGCCTCAGCCTGGTGCTCCTCGACACCGTCATCGAGCGGAACGACGAGGGCAGCGAGGACTACGCCGAGGTCACCCTCGACCTCCGCGCCGGCGGCAAGGCCGGCAGGGTCAAGGTCCCCTTCTGCCTGAAGTGCGGCCCGGTGAGGTGGGGCAGCTACGTCCTCCGCGTCAGGAACGTCGACAACCGCCCTCCCGGCGCCGCCGTGCTCCACATCACCGCGGCCAGGAAGGGCAAGTAGGCGCAGCGCTTCGATCGCTTCGCCGTTGACAGGGAGCGGGTTCCCCGGCTCAAATTGCGGTTGCCGCGCACACGCCGGCAGACAAGCTTTCGTACACATTAAAAGACAGAGAGGGACAGCGATGAGGCACCTGACCATGCTCGGCTTGTTCTGCCTCGGGCTCTGGTCGTGCAGCGACGACACCGTCGCCACGCCGGACCAGAAGCCCGTTCAGAAGGACACCTCCGTCGACCGGCCGGTCACCCAGCCCGAGGCGGGCATCGACCAGAAGGTCATCGACCAGAAGGTGCAGAAGGACCTCAAGGCCGACGCGCACAAGGTCGACGCGGCCAAGACCGACGCGGCCAAGACCGACGCGGCCAAGACCGACGCGGCCAAGACCGACGCCGCCAAGGCCGACGCTGCCAAGGCCGACGCTGCCAAGGCCGACGCCCCCAAGGTCGACCTGCCCAGCCCGGACCTGCCCACCGTCACGCCCGACCTGCCGGCGATCACGAACTGGAAGTGCGCCTCGCCGAAGACCCTCACGCTCGCCGACATGGAGCGGCTCTACAAGGCGATCCCGTCGGTGAGGATCATGGCCCCGCAGACGAGCTGCGTGGTCCCCATCGGCGAGGAGCTGATCCGCAAGGGCCTCGAGCGCGAGATCAACGCGGACCTCTACGTGTCGTCGACGCGGCCGCCCGCGGTCTACCGCGGCAACCCGTTCCGCGTCGAGGTCGGGCTCGCCTACGGCGGTGAGCTGCGCTCGGCCGTCGAGCTGGACGCCGACGTCGAGACGATCGCCGTCAAGGCCGAGGACCGGGCGCAGGGACCGATCTCGCTCATTCGCTTCGCCAACCGCGTGCCGCTCCAGTACCAGCAGAGCGCCTGCGCGATCTTCAAGGCGGTGGCGGAGAGCAACTGGAAGCAGTACGGCCTCGCGCAGCCGCGGGGCGGGCTGCCGCTGGGGCCGATGGTGCTCCTCGTCCACTTCGCCTCGGTCTGGGTGCCCTTCACCTCCGAGAGCAAGGAGGCGATCGCGCACTACCCGGACATCATCAAGGAGATCAAGCTCGCGCTGCGCGACGTGGGCCGCAAGCTCGCCCACTTCCTGCGGCACAAGGAGCACGCCAGGCTCGAGGCCAGGCGCAAGAGCATCTTCGAGATGTACATCGGCGAGCTGGTCCACTCCCTCAACAACCTGACCGGCGCCAACGTGAAGACCATGCAGGAGCGCCTGCTGGCGATGGCCGAGGAGCACACGGGCGGCACGGAGAGCGCGGCGCTCGCCGGGGTGACGCCCTCGGTCGCGCAGGCGGTCGACGAGGAGGAGGGGACGGCCGGCGAGGCGTGGCTCGACGGAAGCGGCAACGGGAACGGCAACGGCAACGGCCACGG
>JAKLHH010000011.1 GCA_022710245.1 Myxococcota bacterium | reverse complement strand
CCCCGAGGTGCCGCTCCACCTCGTGCTCCCGGTCGCCGCCGCGCCGGCGCGGGTGCTCGCCGCGTCGGCCGCCGAGGCAGCGCCGCTCCCCGCCGATCGCCGCGTGCTCCTCGAGGAGCCCGGGCTGCGGGTCGTCTACCACCGGGTGGGCGGCGAGGCCGAGCTCGCGCTCTTCGGCGAGCGTCTGGCGGGGCTGACCCTCGTGGCCCGTCTCGACGGGGCGCCGCTCGAGGCCACCCCGGACGAGGACGCGCTGCTCTTGCCCCTCGGCCCGGCCGCCGCGCTCCCCGGCCGCACCCTCGAGCTCGAGCTGGCCGAGGAGGGTCGCCCGACGCTCCGCTGCTCCTTCACCTTCGTCGAGGAGGCGCGGTGAGCCTCGCCGCCCTCGCCGCCGCCCGCCACCAGGCGGAGGCGCTGGGGAACCTCGTGCGCGGCCTGGAGCTGATCGCGGAGGCCTACCCGCGCGTGGAGCCCGAGGAGCGGCTCCACCTGCGGCGCCTCGCGGGCTGGATCGGCGGCCGCCTCGAGGAGAGTCACGCGCCCGAGCTCCTGCGCGAGCGGCTCGCGCTCCCACCGCCGCTCGCGGCGCTGCTCCCGTCCTCGCCGCCGGCCCCGCCCACGAGCGGCGAGCTCGGCGTCGCCACCGCGGTGCTCGTCGACGCCGACGCGAGCGGCGAGGCCTTCCTCGCCAGCCTCGTCGTCGAGCCCGAGGGCGCGGCGCGGCCCGCCGCCTCGGCCTCCGCCGGGGCCGCGCTCGCGCTGGAGCGGGCCGAGCGGGCGGTGCTCCGCCTCCTCGCGGGCCGGGGGACGCTGCGCCCGGTCGGCTATCAGCTGCGCTGGCGTGGCCCTCCGGCGCTGGAGCGCGCCGCCGTCGAGGGCGCCTCCGCCGGGGCCGCCGCGGCGCTGGCGCTCTTCTCGTTCTGGAGCGGGCTGCCGGTGCCCCCGGACCTCGCGGTCAGCGCAGCGCTCGCCGAGGACGGCCGCCTGCTCCCGGTCGCCGCCGAGGAGGCGAAGCAGCGCGCCGCGCTCCGCGAGCGTCCGCGGCTGCGGGCGCTGCTCCTGCCGGGCAGCGGAGCCGCCGGCGACGCGCGCGTCCGCCGGGTCGCGACGCTGGAGGTGCTCCTCGAGGAGGTCTTCGGGCCGAACGCCGCGCCGCGCGGGGGACGCGGCGCCCTCGACGTGACCGCGGCGGTTCGCCTCGGGGTCGAGCTCTACGAGCGGCGCGGCCGCTTCGCCGCGGCGCACGAGGTCCTGAGCTCGGCGCTCGAGGCGCTCGAGGGGCAGCGCCGCGCGGGGCGGATCACCACGCCGAGGAGCGACGAGCTCCTCGCCCTCTGGCGCGCGGGCTCCTCGCTGGTCCACCTCGGCGACCCCGCCGGGGCCGCGGCGCTCCTCGGGCGCGCGGCGGCGCTCGGCGAGGAGCTCTGGGCCGCGGGCGAGGTGAACCCGCAGCTCTACCTCGGCGTGCGCGGCAACCTCGCCGTGCTGCTCCGCGACCTGCGCCGCTTCGACGAGGCCAGCGCGCTCCTCGAGGCGAGCCTCGCGCTGCAGCGCCAGCTGCGGCAGGACGCCCGCGAGCAGGCGCGCACCCTGGGCAACCTGGGCGAGCTCTGGACCCTGCGCGGCGACTTCCCGCGAGCCGAGGCGGCGCTCCGCGAGGCGCTCGCCAGGCTCGAGCAGGCCTACCCCGACGAGGTGCCGCGCGAGCTCTGCTACCTCGGCAACCTCGCGCTCCGTCGCGGCGACCCCGGCGAGGCGGCCGAGCTCTACCGCAGCGGGCTCGAGGCGAACCGCGAGGTCACCTGCGGCCGTCCGGTGAACGAGGCGTTCCTGCGCTACGGCCTCGCGCGTGCGCTCCTCGCGAGCGGCCTCGCCCTCGAGGCGCAGGAGCAGGCGGCGCGCGCCCTGGCGCCGCTGCCGCGTCACGAGCCCTACCCGCGCCAGCTGATCCTGAAGGTGCGCGGGCTCGCCGAGCTCGCGCTCGGTCGCGACGAGGCTCGCGCCACGCTCCTCGAGGCGGCCGACCTGAGCTTCGCCCGCGGGGCGCTGGCGCGCTTCGGCTTCTCCGCGGCGCGCGCCGAGCTCGCGCTCCACCTGCTGCGCGCCGGCGCACCAGCGCGGGGCGAGGTGGGCGAGCAGGCCTCCGCGTTCGCCGCCGCCTCCGCGGAGCTCCTCGACCAGCTCTGGGGGACCGGGCTCGCCGCGCAGCTCCGCGCCTGCCTCCACCACGGCGACGCCAGGGGCCTGACCGCCACCCTCCGCGCCGCGCTCGAGCTCCTCGCCTACTGATCCGCTCCTCCGGCCCGCGGCTCAACCCCTCGAGATCCTGAGCAACACAGGGGTGGAGGACGGTGCGAAGCGCCCGGGGACAAATCCGGTCAGCGCCCGCGCGGCTCTTCGTCTGTCTCCCGGAACCCACGAGACCCGGAGACAGTCCATGAGCCGCTTCGCCTCTTGCTTCTCGCTCCTGCTCCTCGCCGTCGCCGTCGTACCCCGCGCCAGTCTCGCCGCCCGCGACCCCGTCGCGAAGGCGCTCGCCGCCCGCAAGGCGGGTCTGGTGAAGCTCCTCGCGAAGCAGGGCCTCAGCTACCCGCCGCGCGAGGTCTACCTGCGCGTCTTCAAGCGCGAGGGCGCGCTCGAGGTCTGGGCGCGCGAGCGCGGCCACTTCGCCCTCGTCCGCAGCTACCCGATCTGCGCCGCCTCGGGCGACCTCGGCCCCAAGCGCCGCTCGGGTGACCTCCAGGTGCCCGAGGGCTTCTACGTCGTGGACCGCTTCAACCCGTGGAGCGCCTACCACCTCTCGCTCGGCATCAACTACCCGAACGCCTCCGACCGCAAGCTCGGCTACAAGGCCAGCCTCGGCGGCGACATCTTCCTGCACGGCAAGTGCGCCTCCATCGGCTGCGTGGCGATCACCGACGGGCCCATCGAGGACGTCTACCTGCTCGCCGACGGCGCGCACCGCCGCGGCCAGGCGCGCATCCCCGTGCACATCTTTCCCACGCGCCTCGACGCGAAGGGCATCGCCTGGCTCGAGCAGGAGCACTCCTCGAAGCGCGCGCTCCTCGACTTCTGGGCCTCGCTGCGGCCGGCCTACGAGCTCTTCGAGAAGAGCCGCGCGGTGCCGCGCACCAGCGTCGACGTGCGCGGCCGCTACCACGTGCTCCCCGCCGAGGCGGTGGCGACGCGGCGCTAGCCGGGCGCGTGCACGTCGTCGGTCCGCGTGGCACGGCCGACTCAGAGCGCCCCGACCCCGGCTCAGAGGCCCTTCGAGTAGCGCTCCAGGCACTCCTCGCAGATGCCGTGCGTGACCCTCGGCACCGACGCCTGCTCGAAGAGGCCGAGGGCGCGCACCGCCGCCTCGACTTCGACCCAGCGCCCGGCGGTGAGCACACGCTTGCACCAGCTGCACATGCTGATGGGCGGCCCGGCGTGCGGCGCTTCCACGTCGAGGAGCGCCACCGCGGGCCGCGCGACCTGCGAGAGGAGCTGGCAGGTGTAGCGGAGCAGCGGCCCCTCGGGCGTGATGACGAGCCGCAGCCGCTGCCGACGCGACTGCGTGTCGCAGCGGAGCTCCACGGCCACCTCGCTCGCCGAGGCCCGGGCCTTCTTCATCAGCAGCTCGTGCACCTGCGCGGTGGTCGGGTCGGAGATGAAGTCGAGGAGCGGCTGACCCAGGATCCGCTCCGCCACCAGCTGCGGGGCACCTCCGGCGCGAGCCTGCGCGTCCCAGCCCGGCGAGAAGTAGACCAGGCAACCCTTGGCGTCGACGTGGTACTCGAGCCCGACCTCGGTCGCGGTCTGGTCCTGCCTCTCCTCGCCGCTGTCGCTCATCAGGTCGCCTCCTGGCACCTCTCTTCATGGTAGCGAGGCACGGAGGCGAGAGCTAGCGGCAGGGCAGCGGGGGCGGCAGGGCAGCGGGGGCGGCAGGGCAGCGGGGGCCGGGCCGAGGGCCTCAGGGCTGCGGCGTGAGCGGCGCGAGCAGCGCGGCGAGCTCCTCGGGGAGGTCCTCGGCGGTGGGGGTCAGGCGGAGCTGGTGGCCGGTCGAGACCGCGCGCGAGGAGCAGGTCACCCGGACGCGCGGGAGCGCCTCGACCAGGAAGAGCTCCTCGCGATCGCAGCGCGGGCAGAGCTGCAGGCGAAGGAGCGGCTGCAGCTCGAGGAGCTCGCGGTAGTCGTCGCTCGAGAGGTAGACCGAGCCGCGGTAGAGCGGCTCCGGGCTGCGCACCTCCACCTGGCGGACCTCGAAGTTCTCGCGCGGGCCCTCGAGGATGCGCACGCTGGCGCGGGCCCCGCCGCCGCGCCGCGGGCTGCTCTCCAGCACCGCGAGGAGCTGCAGCTCCTCGAGCGGCGCCAGGCAGCGCACCACCTCGTTGAGCTCGGCGAGGAGCTCCCGCGCCTCACCCGCGCCGCGCTCCTCGGAGGCGGCCGTGGCGCCGTGCGCGAAGCGGTTGCGCGCCGGGAGCAGCCGGCGCTCGAGGAGGTGCGCGAGGAGCGGGCCGCGCCGGCCGATCCCGAGCGCCGCGGCGAGGACGCGCGGCAGCGGGTCGCCGAGCGCGCCGAGCGCGGGCGCGAGCTCGCGCAGCAGGCCCACCCACTCGCCCAGCGAGAGGTTGCCGCGCGGGCAGCGGGCTAGGGCGAGGGTGACGCGCTGGTGGCCCCCTCCGGCTGGGCCAGCGGCGCCGCCCTGCGAGGCCCGGCCCCCGTAGCGCGCGAGCGCCGCCACCGTGAGGAGCCCCGCGAAGCGCGCCACGACCTCCGCCGCGTCGAGGATCATCTTCAGCCGCGCCGTCTCGCTCGAGACGACCCAGATCAGGCTGTAGGGCGCCGCGAGCGGGGTCGGCAGCCGCTCCACCTCGCCCAGCCGCTCCCCGGCGCCGAAGGCGAGCGGCGGCCCGTCGAGCGCCTCGAGGAGCAACCGCCGCAGCCCGCCCGGCGGCAGACCCGCGGGCGAGCTCCAGGCCTCCGGCCCGAGGAGCGCGGTGGCCAGCCGCGGCGCCTCGAGACCGGGGAGCGCCGCCCCGAAGCTCTCGCGGAGCGAGCCGGCCAGGCGGGCCGCCTCCTCGCCGGAGGTGCCGAGCAGCAGCGCCCGCTCCTCGAGCAGCCCGGCCAGCGCCCCCTCGCTGGCGTGGCGGGCGAGCCGGCGCAGCTGCCAGCGCCAGGCCGCGAGCCGCTCATGCCCGAGCTGGTGGCGGACGCGATCCTCGTCCTCGAGGCCGGCGACGACGACGGTCAGCTCGGGGCGCGCCTGCAGCGCAGCGAGCAGCGCGTCATCGACGAGGAGCGGTCGCGCCTCGCTGAGATCAGCCTCGAGGACGGCGGGCGCCCCGGACAGGCGCGCCTCGAGGGCGGCGAGCGCCGGGGCGAGGAGCGCCTGGAAGGGCTGGGCCCCGGAGGCCGCAGCGGCGATCACGCCGTGTGGCGCCGCGGGCCCGGGCGTGAGCCCCGCCAGCCCGGCCACCGTGCGCTCCGCCTGGGGCCGCAGCGCCGCCGGGTCACCCTGCCAGACGGCGGCGAAGAGCTCGCTCCGCAGGCGCCCGACCAGGCTGCTCGCGGGGAGGAGCCGGAGGAGCGCTGCGCCGATCCGCTGCGCCGCCGCGCCCTCCTCCGCCGCCGCGCCCTCCTGCGCGCCGAGCCCGGGCGCGCGCACGAGCAGCAGGCAGAGCGCCGCGCCAGGCGCGGGCTGGCCGGCGAGGCGGGCAGCCTCGGCGAGGAGCACGCGCGCCGAGAGGAGCCCACTGCCGGCGTCGAGGACGTGCGAGGGGAGGCTCCCCGGGTCCGCGGGCGCGAAGAGCAGGACGACGTCGCCGAGGCGCAGCTCGTCGCCATAGACCAGCTGCTGGCGCAGGGCGCGCACGGTGCCGACGTAGGTGTGGTTCGCGCTCTGCAGATCGACGACGCTCCAGCCGCTCGGCGTGGCCTCGAGCGCCGCGTGCGGGCTGGAGACGTAGGCCGAGTCGAGGAGGATGGGCGCCGTGGGGTCGCGCGCCGCCGTGGACGCCTCGCCCCCCCCGCGCGTGAGCTCGATGCGCCCCGCGCTGCGCGCCAGCTCGAAGCGCTGCCCGAGGAGCGCGGCCGGCCCGCCGACGACGATCAGCGCGTCGTGGCCTGGACCGGTGCCCGAGCCGCGGAGCCGCTGCGCCCACTCGCCGGCGAGCTGGGCCATGCCGAGCGTGTGCTGGAGGGCCTCGGCCATCGCCCCAGTATACTCGAGGGCGCTCCTGCCCGCGCTGCTCGCGCCGGCGAGCGGGCCGGACGCTGGCTGGGGTAGAATCGGGCCATGCCCGCCGCGCCAGAGCTCCGCCCCGGGACCCTGCTCGGGGACGGCCTCCTCGCCGATCGCTTCCGCGTCCGCCAGCGGCTCGGTCGCGGCAGCTTCGGGCAGGTCTACCTGGCCTGGGACTCCTTCTTCGAGCGCGACGTCGCGCTGAAGATCCTCGCGCTCGGCGGCAGCGAGCTGGCGGCGAGCCTGCACGAGGCCCGCGCGCTCGCGCGCCTGCGGCACCCGAACGTCGTCACCGTGCACGAGCTCGTCCACCGGGTCGAGCCGCCGCTGCTGGTGATGGAGTACGTCGAGGGCGAGGCGCTGGAGGAGCTCCTGCGCCGGGCCGAGCGGCCGCTCGACCCCGGCTTCGCGCTCGCCGTCGGCCGCGCGGTCTGCGCCGCGCTCGCCGCCGCCCACGGGGCCGGCATGCTCCACCGCGACGTCAAGCCCGCCAACGTGATGGTGGCCGACGACGGCGTCATCAAGCTGATCGACTTCGGGGTCGCGCTCCGCGGCCCGGCCCCCGGCGAGAGGGGCGAGCGCGGCTCGCCGCTGGTCGGGACGCCCTCCTACGCCGCCCCCGAGGTCCTCGAGGGCGAGGAGCCGGACGCGCCCGCCGACCTCTTCGGCCTCGGGGTGATCCTCTTCCGTGCGCTGACCCTGCAGCTGCCCTACCTCGCCGAGACGCTGGACGAGCTCCGCGCTCGCATGCGCGCCGCGCCCGCGCCCACCGTGCGCAGCCTGCGCCCGGAGATCTCCGAGCCGCTCTCCTCGCTGGTCGCCCGCTGCCTGGCGCCGCGCGCGGCGCGCTACGCCTCGGCGGCGGCGCTGCTCCGGGACCTCGACGAGGCCGCGCAGGCTGGCGGCCGTCCGTTGCCGCCCGCGCCCTACCCTGGCCTGCAGCCGTTCGGCGAGGCGGAGCGCGGCGTCTTCTTCGGACGCGACGAGGAGATCGCCCGGCTGCTCGGGCGGCTGCGGCAGGCGCCGCTCGTCGTCCTCGTCGGCGCCTCCGGCTCGGGCAAGTCGTCGCTCGCGCTGGCCGGCCTCGCGCCCGCGGTGGAGCGCGGCGGGCTCGGCGACGGCCGGCCCTGGCGCGCTGCGCGCCTCTCACCTGGCCGCCACCCGCTCGTCGAGCTCGCGACCGCGCTCGCCGCCGCGCGTGGCCAGAGCGCCGCCGCGCGTGGCCAGAGCGCCGCCGCGCTGGAGGCCGAGCTCGCCGCCGCTCCCGAGGAGGTCTGGCCGCGGCTCGCCTCGGGCGGCGGCCGCCAGGCGCGCCGGGAGGAGCCAGGGTTGCTCCTCGTCGTCGACCAGCTCGAGGAGCTGGTCACGCTCTGCGCCGACGAGGGCGAGCGCGCGGCCTTCGGGCGTGCCCTGCGGGCAGCGGCCGCTGGCGGGCCGGCGCTCCGCGTGGTGCTCACCGCGCGCGACGACTTCCTCGGGCGCCTCGGGCGCGTGAGCGGCCTCGCCGAGGCGCTCGAGGCGCTGCACCTGGTCCGCCCCCTCGACGGGCAGGCGCTGCGGGCGGCGGTGGTCGAGCCGGCGCGCGCCTTCGGCTTCGCCTTCGAGAGCGACGGCATGGTCGAGGAGATGCTGCGCGGCCTGGCCGGACGCGGAGCCGCGCTCCCGCTCCTGCAGTACGCGCTCACCGAGCTCTGGCAGCGGCGGGACGCCGCGCGCCGCCTGCTGCCGCGGGCCGCGCTCGAGGAGATGGGCGGCCTCGCCGGCGCGCTGGCCCGCGCCGCGGAGCGCGCCCACGAGGCGCTCGCGGCAGAGGGGCTCGCGCCGTCGACGCGCGCGGTGCTCCTCGAGCTCCTCACCCCGGACGGCACCCGGCGGGGCCGCGCGCTCGAGGAGCTCCAGCAGGCGTCGGTGCGCGCGGCGACGGCACCGGCCCCGGCGGTGATGGCGTCGGCCCGCGCGACGATGGCGTCGCGCGAGAGCGAGGGCGTGCGCCGGGTCGTCGAGGTGCTGCGGCGGAGCCGCCTCCTCGTCGGCCCCGACGAGGCGCTCGAGCTCGCCCACGAGTCGCTGGCGCGCGAGTGGGCGCGGCTGCGGCGCTGGCTCGAGGAGGAGCGCGCGCTCCGCGAGCTCGCCGAGGACGCCGAGCACGACGCCCGCCGCTGGCTCGCGCGGGACGCCGACCCCGAGCTCCTCTGGCGCGGGCGCCCCCTCGAGGACGGCCGCCTGCTCCTCGAGCGCGCCGCCACGGTGGGGCTCTCCGGCGAGGCCGTCCGCTTCCTGCGCGCCTCCGACGAGCAGGTCCGCGGGCAGCGCCGCCGCCGGCGGATCGGCTGGGCCGGTCTCGCGCTCCTCGCGCTCCTCGGGGGCGGCCTCTACGTGCGCGGCCTCTACCGCGAGCGGGACGCCGCACGCCGGAGCGCCGAGGCCGAGCGCACCGCCCGCCGCGCGGAGGAGCGGCTGGTCGCGACCGAGCGGCAGCGCACGCGGGCCGAGCGCGAGCGGGCCAGCGCGCTCGAGGACCGGCGCCGCCTCGCCGAGGCCTGGGACCGCGAGCGGCGGCAGCTCCTCGAGGACCTGGGCAAGGCCGAGGAGCGCCAGCTCCGCGAGCACATCCTGCGCCGACTTCAGGGCGGGCCTCCCGCCGTGGCCGCCGCGCCGGCCAGCCGCCCGCTGCCGGTGCCTCCGCGCGGCGTCTCGCTCTGCCTCTTCGGCCCCGCGCCCGACCTGCGCCTCCACGGCGAGTGGGTGGCCAGGCTGGGCGACGTCCGCGCGAAGCTGATCGGCGCCGGCTACCGCATCGGCTGCGAGTACCCGTACGTCCGCTCGTCGGCGCGCTTTCGCACGGCCGTCAGCGGCGGCGAGCTGCAGCACGCCGGGCTGCTGCCTGCCGGCGAGCTCGAGCACCTCGAGCGCCTGCTGCGCGAGCTCTACCCGCGGCTGACCGTGCGGCGGGTCCCCGCGCGCCAGCTCTTTCGCGCCGTCGATCTGCTGATCCCCGAGTGAGTTGCGCTCAGCGCGCCAGAGTGAGCTGCGTTCAGCGCGCGCTCGTGTAGCGGACCGTGACCACCGTCTCCTCCTCGGGCGCCTTCATCTGCGTGCGCAGGCGCACCGGCAGGAGGAAGCCGCCGACGCGCTCGTAGCCGATCTCGAAGAGCATCCCGTCGGTGGACCGCAGGCTGGTCACCTGCTGGGCGGTCATGCCCGAGCCCTCGTCGATCGTCACGGCCAGGCGCGCGCGGGTGACCAGGTTGCGCCCGCCCTCGAGCTGGTGCTCGTAGGTCATGGTGCGGTTGATCTTCTTCGGCGAGCGGTGCTCGACCCGCTCGACCCGGTAGCCCTCACCGACGGTGACCGCCGTCTCGCCGCCCTCGCTGCCGAAGCGCAGCACCAGCTTGCCGCTCTCGAGCGCGACCTTGCCGCTGCCCAGCCGCTGCCACTCCTGCAGCCGGCGCGAGAGGAAGCCCTGCCCGAGCCCGTCGAGGAGCGCCTCGGTCTGGAAGCGGAGCGACTGCCAGATCTGGGTCCCCACCCCGGGGTCGGCGGCCTGCTGTTCGCGCTGGCCGCGCCGCTCCACCTCGCGCAGCGCCACCTCCGGCCGACCCCCGCCCTGCTTCCACTTGCCCGTCCCGGTGGCCCTCGAGCTGGTCTTCTTCAGGCGGAGCTCCACGTCGAAGCCGAGCTCGCGCAGGCCGAGCGCGGCCGGCTCGTAGTGCGCCGCCACCAGCTTCTTCGCCACCTCGCCGACGGGCTCCACGACGAGCGGGCCGGTCTTGAGGGGCGCGGGGGCCGTGGAGAGGCCGCCGCTGCCGACGCCGGCCCCGGGGGCGAGGCGGCGGCAGCCAGGCAGCAGGGCCAAGAGCAACGAAAGGACGAGCCAGGATCGGGGCATCTCTTGCGTCTCCTCCGCCCCACCATGCCAGGCGGCTCGCGCCTCGTCCACTCCCCGGCTCCTCGGGCGGTCGGGATTCCTGGACAAACTGCCCGGAGACTCAATAGAATCTGGCGATAGGCCACGACTGGCTGGAGCATGGACCTAGCGACCCACCTGCTTGACCAGGCGCTCACCGGAGAGAGCCGGGCGGCGAGGCGACAAGCCTTCGTCGAGCTGGTCGCGTCTGCCGACGGCTGGCGCCTGGTCCTCGCGCCTCACGTGATCTCGCAGCAGGGCTACCAGCTGAGCGACGGCTTCTTCCCCGACCGCATGACCTTCGCCGCGGCCGCTCCGGCGATCGCCGCCAGCGAGGAGAAGATCCAGCACATCCTCGAGCTCCTCGGCTCGCGCTTCTCGCTCGACCTCTGCGAGGCGCTGGCGCGACAGATGGGCCCGCAGCTCGTCGAGCACGCGCTCGCCCACCTGCGCACCGCGCAGGGCGAGCGGGCGCACCTGCTGCTGCAGGTCCTCACCGCCTCGGACCGCAAGTGGGTGACGCTCCCCGAGGCGCGCCGCGCGGTGCGGCAGCGCCTGCGCGCGAGCGATCCGGGCCGGATCCTCGTCCTCGAGCTCCTCGCCGAGGCCGGCGGCCTGGGAGACTTCGTCGACGAGCTCAAGGACCACCCGCCGACCCAGCTCGAGGAGTGGAACGCCGTCGGCAGGGGGCAGATCGCCCTGCCCGAGCTGATCGAGCGCGCGCTCGCGCTCCTCGCCACCACCCCCGAGGTGCTCGGCTACCTGCTGCGCCTCGAGCCGCCGCCCGAGCGGACGGGGCCGCGGCTGATGGCCGCCGCCAAGCCGGACTGGCTGGTGCAGGCGCTCGAGGTGGCGATCATCCTCGGCCTGCACAGCCCGCTGCTGGTGCCGCTCGCCGAGCTCGGCGCGCGCCTCGGCGGACGGCCGATGGCGGCGGCGGTGGCGTGGCTCGGCTCCGCGCGCCTCGGCAAGGAGCTCCTCGGCGAGCTCGGCAAGCAGATCCTCCGCGAGCGCGGCCGCTCGCGCCTCTCGGACCTGATCTGGGTGCACCGCCGGCAGGCGTCGGCCAACCGCGCCCTCGAGGAGGGCCGCCGCGGGGCAGCACCGGATCCGCTCGACGCGGCGGCGCTGGTCAGGCAGCTGCGGGGTGAGAAGGTGGTCGAGCTGATCCGAGAGATCCTCGGCAAGCCTCGCCCGCTGATGCTGGAGCCCGTGCTGCGCCACCTCTGCGCGGTCAACCCCGAGGCGGCCGCCGAGGTGGTCGCGCTCTGCCACTCGTCGGAGTCGGAGCTCGCCAGGCACGCGCGCGAGGCCCGCCAGTGGAAGGACGTGGTCTGGCCGGCCGACCCGCTCGAGGAGGAGGAGGCGTAGCGCGCGCGGTGGCCCGCCTGCGCCTCGGTCGCTGCTCCGCCGCCGCTGCTCCCGCGCTGCTCCGCCGCTGCTCCGCCGCTGCTCCCGTCGCTGCTTCCGTCGCTGCTCCGCCGCTGCTCCCGTCGCTGCTCCGTCGCTGCTCGCGCTGCTCCGCCGCTGCTCCGCCGCTGCTCCGCCGCTGCTCCCGCGCTGCTCCGCCGCTGCTCCGCCGCTGCTCCGTCGCTGCTCCGTCGCTGCTCCGCCGCTGCTCCGCCGCTACTCCGTCGCTGCTCCCGCGCTGCTCCGCCGCTGCTTCGCCGCTGCTCCGTCGCTGCTCCGTCGCTGCTCCGTCGCTGCCGTCTGCAGCGTCCTCAGCCAGGCTCGAGACCTCTCGAGCGCTCAGCGCGCCCACCGCGGCCGCTGTCCCGGCGTCACGGCGCTGTCGGCGAGCAGCAGCAGCAGGCCGAGGCCGTGCTTGCAGGGCCGCTTGCGGCTCGGGCAGGTGCAGCGCGAGGCGAGCGTGCCGAGGGTCACTCCCACGCGGTACTCGCCCGAGCTCCCCGCGTAGCGGCCCCAGGCGCGCTCGGCGTTGCGGCCGAGCTCGCTCCAGCTCGCCGGAACAGCCACTGTGCGCGCCGCTGCCTGGGCTGCCGCGTCGGGGCACTGGCCGAGGGCGCGCTCGAGGGTGACCGCTGCGCCGATGGCGGCCGGCGGGCTCGCGCTCGAGGCGCGCCCCGCCCCCGAGGTCGCGCTCGCGCCAGCCCCCGGGTCCAGGGTCGACGACGCGTCCGTCGAGGCGAGCGTCACCGTGAGACCGGCCGCCTCGAGCGCTCGCCGACCCACCGCGGTGAGGTGGGTGCCGGCGAGGTCGAGGCGCTCGAGCCGGGGCAGGCCTCTCCGGTGCTGGGCGAGCAGGCGCGCGTGCGCATCGGTGAAGGCCGCCTGCGGCAGGGCCAGCGTACGCAGCCCGCGGAGCGACCGCGAGGCGAGCAGCTCTGCGAGGAACGGCTCGACGAAGACGAGCGCTCGCAGCGTGAGGTGCTGCAGCGCGGGGAAGGCCCCCTCGAGGACGGGCCGCAGGTCTCCGGGCTGCGAGCCAGGGCCGTCACAGCCGAGCTCCAGCACCTCGAGCGACGGGAGCTGGCTCTGGCAGAGGAAGGCCAGACCGCTCACGCGCTCCAGGCGCTCCACGCGCCGACGGCGCTGCACCCGGACCTGCGCCTGCTCCTCGAAGGGCGCGAGGCCAGGAGCGTGGGCCTGCAGCCCGGGCTCGATGCGCAGCGCCTTCAGCCGCGGCATCTCCAGCGGCCGCCGCGCCAGCCAGACCCCGTTCGTCTGCGTGATGGACGCGCCCCACCACTGCCGCTGCAGGTAGGTGAGCGTCGCGCGCAGCGCGGGCGTCAGCGGCACCTCGAGGGTGTGCAGGGTTGGCGGCGCGTGCTCGGCGACGAAGTCGAGCGGGTAGCAGTCGCTGCCCACGCTCTCCAGGCTGAGCGCCTCGAGGAACCGCGCCGAGCGCAGCGCGAAGAGCTCGGCGGCCATCACCCGCAGCACCCAGTAGCGCTGGTGCTCGCCGAAGTACCGGCGGGCGCGGCCACGCCCGTCGCCCCGCGCGGCGCCGAGGCGGGCGCGCCCGATGAAGCCGACGTTCCACTCCAGCTCCACCAGATCGCGCAGCTCGTGCAGGTGCCCGAGGAGCGCCTCGCCGTGGCGCGCGAGGATCCGCTCCTCGGCCTTGCGCAGCTCGGCCGCGCGGCTCCCCCGCGCCTGGGCCAGCTGGTGCTGCACGGTGATCAGCTCGCCGCGAGGAGCCCCCCGCGCCTGCAGCCAGTCTCCGTAGACGAGCGTCGACTCCGGTTCGCGCGGGTCGCGGAGCAGCCCCTCGGCCTCCCCGGCCTCCGGCGGCGCGTCGTCGCGGCCGGGGCCGGGCCACGGCTCCCGGGCGCCGACCAGGCGGTAACCCTCGGCCTCCTTCTCGAGGATGGCCTGCTCCGCGCGCAGCTGCGCCGCGAGCGCGCAGCCGTCGCGGAAGCGCGAGGGCTTCCCCTCGCCGCCGATCGGTCCCGACCGTCGCACGACGACGTCTCCCTCGACGGAGATCTCCCAGAACTTGCGCGTGACCCTGTGCTCGTAGCGTGGCATGCCCTCTCTCCTGGACAGTCATACGGAGCGCGGCCCCGATCCGTCCTGGACCTCTGCTCGCTACGTCGCGGCTCGCGGGGCGCTGCTACGCGCTGCTACGCGGGGGCGCTGCTACGCGCTGCTACGCGGGGGCGCTGCTACGCGGGGGCGCTGCTACGCGGGGGCGCTGCTCGCGGGGCGTCCAGCGCCGAGGCCAGTCAACGGATCGGCACCGCGTCTCACCTCGCCGGCGCGGCGGCGAGGTGCCTGCCGAACCACGCGGCCAGGATCTCCACCGCGGCCTCGACGTCCTGCCGCCGCCCGAGGAGGTGATCGGCGCCGACCAGCGGCTCGAAGCCCTTCGGCTGTGCCGCCGCGGCGAAGAGCGCCTCGCTGTCTTCGATCGGCACCGTGTGGTCCAGGGTGCCGTGCAGGAAGAGGAGCGGGCGGCCAAGCGCGGCGAGCCGCGCGCCGAGCCCGAGCCCGTGCAGCGAGTCGAGGAGCTCCCGCCCGACGCGGAAGGGCCGCCCGCCCACCTCGATGGCGGCGCTGCCCTGGGCCTCGGCCTCGGCGCGCACGTCGCGGCCGAGGCGACGCTCGAGGCCGGCTGGCTCCGCCGGCGAGGCGAGCACGGCGAGCGCCGCGAGCGACGGCAGGGTGGGGGCGGCGAGCAGGGTCGCGGTGCCGCCGAGGCTGTGCCCGATGGCGCCGAGCGGCTCGCCGAGCTGCGCGCGGAGCTCGGCGAGGGCGCGACGCACGTCCTCGACGTTGGTCTCCAGCGTGGTGCGGCTGAAGTCCCCCTCGCTCTGGCCGAGGCCGGTGAGGTCGAAGCGCAGCGTCGGGAAGCCGCGCTCGGCGAGGCCCGCGGCGAGCCCGCGGTAGAGCGGCAGGTCCTTGCCGCAGGTGAAGCAGTGGGTGAGGAGGAGCGCACCGCGCCGGCCCTCGCCCTGGTGCAGCCAGCCGCTCAGCGTGGCGCCCGCGCCGCCCTCGAAGCGCACCCGCCTGAGCTCGACGCTCATCGTCTCCTCCTCGACCGGCCCTGACTGCGGTCGGGGCCCTCGAGCGAAGTATGACGCCTGGAGCTAGCCCTGCTCGTTCTGCCCCTTCTTCTTCTCGTCCTTCTTCTTGTCGGGCTTCTTCTTCTCGTCCTTCTTCTCCTTCTTCTCCTTCTTCGGCTTGGGCGGCGGGTGCGGCGGCGACACGTCGGGTGGCCGGTCGCGGAGCTCGATGGGCGGCGGCTCGCCCGGCCCATCCTCGGCCGCGGCGACCAGCGGGGCCGCGCCGATCACCGCGCCGAGCGCCATCGCGGCCACGCGACCGCGCGCCCCGCCTCGCGGCGGCTCCGCGGCGCGGGCCGGGGCCAGCGCCAGGAGCTCGGGCGGGCGCACCTCACTGGCGGCGCCGTGGAGGTGGAGCCGCAGCCGGCGGCCGCCCACCTCGAGCTCGTCCCCGCCGAGGAGCAGGACCGGCTTGCCCTCGGGCACCTCGAGCGCGCGCCCGCCGCGGCGCACCGTCGCGCCCGGCGCGTCGCCCGCGCGGCGGAGCACCGGCCGGTCATCGCCGGAGACCCAGAGCTCGACGGCGGCGCCGTCCGGGCACCAGCAGGGCAGACCCGCGGCGTCGAGCCGCAGCCCGGGCTGGCTGCCGACCAGCGCCACGCAGCGCCAGGTGCGCTCGCCGTCCAGCTCCTCGAGGCAGAGGCAGAGGGGCTCGCTCATCGTCTCCTCCGTGCGGTGTGGAGGCGCGATTGTACGCCAGAGCCGTGGCCACCGCCCAGCCCCGACGCCTCCCCCGGCGCCTCCCCGTCGACGTCGCGTCGTCCTCGAGGCGCACCCTGGACCCCGTGCCGCGCTCCGCGGGCTGTGCTATATCGCCCCCGATGGACAAGCCCTCGATGGAGAAGCCGCTCCCTCGCCCGCCCTGGCTCAAGGTCCGGCTGCCCGGCCTCGGGCAGTACTACGACGTCCGCAAGCAGCTCGGCCGCCTCGGCGTCCACACCGTCTGCGAGGAGGCGCGCTGCCCGAACGCCGCCGAGTGCTGGGGCGGCGGCACCGCGACCTTCATGATCCTCGGCGACGTCTGCACCCGGCACTGCCGCTTCTGCGCGGTGACGAGCGGCCACCCCTCCGGCCCGCCCGCCGACGACGAGCCCGCGCGCGTGGCCGAGGCCGCGGTCGGGCTCGGGCTTCGCTACGTGGTCATCACCTCGGTCGATCGCGACGACCTCCCGGACGGCGGCGCCGCGCACTTCGCCGCCACCGTGGCCGCGGTCAAGGCGCGCCTGCCTGGCGCCCTCGTCGAGCTCCTGACGCCCGACTTCGGCGGCGACCAGGCCGCGCTCTCCGTGGTCGCCGGCTCGGGCGCCGAGGTGATCGGCCACAACCTGGAGACGGTCCGCGAGCTGACGCCGACCGTCCGCGACCGCCGCTCGAGCTACCAGCTCTCGCTCGACGTCCTCGCCCGCCTGCGCGCGCTCTCCCCGCGCCTCATCACCAAGTCGTCGCTGCTCCTCGGCCTCGGCGAGAGCGACGAGGCGATCCTGGAGACCCTGCGCGACCTCCGCTCCGCCCGCGTCGACTGGGTGACGCTCGGCCAGTACCTCCGCCCGACCCGCAAGCACTCCCCGGTCCGCCGCTTCGTGCCGCCCGAGGCCTTCGCCGCGCTCGCCGCGCAGGCCCGCGAGCTCGGCTTCCCGCTCGTCACCGCGGGGCCGCTCGTGCGCAGCTCCTACCGCGCCGCCGAGGAGGGCGCGGCGCAGCTCCTCGCCTCGCGCGCGGCCGCCTCATCCTCGGACGGCTGAGCCCGGCCTCGGCCTCGACGCCTGTCGAGGCGAACCTGGCGACTCGAAAGATTAATCCCGTCCCGCCGGAGGCGAGCTCGCGCTCCGCGCCGACACGCCGGCCCCGACCCTCTCCCGGGTGATCGAGCTCCTGGAGCGAGACGCTATCGTCGAGCGCGAGGCCCCACGGCGGCCGATCGCAGAAGTGGACTGGCAGGCGCTGCTTCGTCGATGGGTGAAGGACTACGACTTCTCGAGGAGCAACCAGACCAGCACCTACCTCGAGCCGCGAGGGCTCCGGCCGCTCCTCGATCGCCTGCGCGGCTCGCCGCTCCGCTACGCGGTGACCTCGACCCTCGCGGCGGAGGTCCGCGGCGCCGCGGTCTCCGCGCCGCGCCTGCTGACGCTCTTCGTGGAGAACGCCGCGAGCGCAGCCGAGACGCTTGGCCTGCGCCCGGCGGACACGGGCGGCAACGTGCTGGTCGCCGAGCCGTTCGACCCCGTGGTCTTCGAGCGAACGGTAGAGCACGACGGCGTCATCTACGCCGCCGCGAGCCAGGTCGTGGCCGACCTCCTCACCGGACCCGGCCGCGCTCCAGCCGACGGGGAGGCCCTGCTCTCGTGGATGAAGGAGAACGAGGATGGCTGGCGAGCCTGACTGGCAGTACGTGAGGGCACGCCGTGTGCTCCTCGACGCCCTCGAGGCTCTCGGTGACCAGCGGCGGGCCATCGTGCTCGTCGGTGCGCAGGCCATCTACCTGCGAACCGGCGAGGCCGACTTCGCCGTGTCGCCGTTCACGACCGACGCAGACCTGGCGGTCGCGCCCGAGCTCCTCCTTCGGGCACCGGTGCTCGCAGAGGCGATGAACCGAGGCGGCTTCAGCTCCGCCGAACAAGGCATCTGGAAGAACGGCGACGGTGTCCAGGTCGATCTCCTCGTGCCGAAGAGCGTGGCCGGCAAGATCGGGCGTCGCAGCGCCCCCAGCTCCCGCCGCCGCACGGCAAGGATGTCGCCCGGTGGGTGCAGGGGCTCGAGCCGGCGCTGGTCGATCGAACCCTGGAGCCGCTCCTCGCTCTGGACGGGACGGACACACGCGCGTTCGAGATCAACGTGGCCGGACCGTCTGCGCTCCTCGTCGCCAAGCTCCACAAGATCGCTGAGCGGGTCGGCGCAGGAGACCCCGGCCGCATCGACGACAAGGACGCCCTGGACGTGCTCCGGCTCCTTCGCGGGAGCGACGGTGCCGTCCTGGCTGCAACGATCGCAGCTCTGGCGCGCGACCCGCTGGCCGGTGATGCAACCCTCGCCAGCCTCGACCATCTTCGAGACCTCTTCGGGACGGAGACTGCCGCCGGCCCGCGGATGGCGGTCCGTGCAACAACCCCGCTCGAGGACGCCGCCATCATCGCCGCGTCGTGCGTCGCTCTCGCCTCGGACCTTCTGACCGCAGTGGAGATGCAGCGCCTCGTTGGAGCCTAGCCGCCAGGCGCCGCCCACCCGCTGAATGGCTCCGGAGGTCGTTGCATATCCCGGCCTCGGCCTCGACGCCTCGACGCCTCGCCGTCGACGCCGTCACGACGTCGCGAGGTCACTTCGCGAGCTCGCCGACCACCGGCGAGCCCTGCTGCAGCGCCAGCGCGAGGAGCGACTCCAGCGTGTTCCACGCCTCGGCGTCGTTCGGCTCGGCGGTGGACTTGCCGATCGCCCCGTAGGTCGTCGCCGCCGGGTTGGTCACCTGGTCGGGCAGGAGCTTCTCGGTGATCACCTGGTCGCCGAAGGCCTTGTCGCCGAGGGCGTAGGCGAGCCGCACGAGGAGCGCGTAGATGCGCGCCTCGCCCCCCTTCAGGCTGGCGTCGAAGTAGCTCTCCGTCGGCGCCTGGCCGTTCGGGTTCAGGTACTCGCCCACCGTCTTGCCGGTCGCGGCGTAGTGCTGCTTGTAGAACGCGAGCGCCTTGCTCGCCGCGGCGGTGCGCCCGGCGCGCGCGAGGTGCAGCGCGATCCAGAGCGACTGGATCGACTTGATCTTGGTCGCCGCCGGCGTGTCCCGGTACTCGAAGTCCCCCGAGTAGGTCTTGGTGTCGGGCAGGTACGAGCACCAGAACTGCCCGCTCGAGGCGATCTGCGCCTTCTCCATCATCGCGATCGAGGAGGTGACGATCTTGGTCCAGCGCGCGTCGCGGCCGGCGAGCCACTTCATGGTGAAGAGGTCCGCGTAGTCGACCGGGATGACCGCGCTGTCGGTGACCCCGAGCCCGCCCTCCTCGGGCCAGTTGTAGGCGTAGGCCACCAGCCCGTCGGGGAAGGCCAGCAGGTCCTTGGCGGTGGTGACCGAGGTCTCGCGGAGCCCGTCGCCGATGCGCAGCGCGAGGTCGAGGAAGCGCTCGTCGCCCCACTGCTCGAAGCCGGCGATCAGCCCCTGCACCACGCGGAAGTCGTCGAGGGGCGCGTTCGAGTTGAGGAGCGGCGCCGTCGGCGTCTCCCGCTGCAGCATCGGCTGCCCGGTGGTCTTGTCGACCGCCCAGTTCACCACCTCGCGCCGCGGCGAGACCATCCGCGTGACGAGGAAGCGGTAGGTCTCCTCGAAGGCCTGGTGGTCGAGGAGCGCGGCCGTGACCCAGAGCATGAGCCCGATGTGCTCGGCGGTCTGGTGGTGGCCGTAGGGATAGACCGTGGTCCCCCCCGGCGGGTCGGCGCGGTCGAGGAGGTTCGTGTAGACGCCCCCCTCGGGGCCCCGCATCTTCGTCTTGATGAAGCCGAGCGCCTGGCTCATCGCCGGCGTGATGGTCAGCGCCGGCGCCACCACGGTGAAGCTCCCGCCGGTCACGCTTCGCCCGTTCGCGTCGAGGGTGACCGCCGCCGTGCCGGGCCCGACGCCGTCGGAGATGACCGCGGTCACCCGCTCGGGCGCCCAGGTGAGGACCCGGCAGCTCGCGCCGCCCCAGCGCACCGCGCCCGCCGCCCAGCCGAAGCCCGAGCCGGTGAGGGTCAGCATCTGCCCCGCGTAGCCCTTGGCCGGCGCCACCGCCGTGAGCTGCGGCTGCAGCACGCCCGCCGCGCTCGCCGCCTGCACGGTGATGGTCCCGCTCACCTTGCCCGCGCTGAAGGCGAGCGCGCCGGTCTTCTCGAGGAGCAGCGTCGCCACCTTCCCCGCCGCGAGCGTGGTGTCGAGCGCGCCCGCGGTGACCTTCGCCGGCGCCCCGGTCCCGTTGACGAAGAAGAGCCGGTCGTGGTCCTGCGCCTCGAGCGCGGTCGGCCCCTCGTCGGCCGCCACCCCGGGCGTCACCGCGATCGTGGCGCTCCCGCCCGCCGGCAGCGTCACGCCGCGCCCCTGGGCGCCGACGAGCTGGTACTGGCTGTCGAGCGTGATCACCTCGACCAGCTTCTGGCCCGGCGGCAGGTCCGTGAAGCTCGTCTCCGCGGTCCCCCAGCTCAGGTGGTGGACGCGCGGCCCGAGGAGCCCGGCGCCGCTCACGCGCACCGCGGCGGCGAGCGGCGGCGCGGCCGCCCCCTGGCCCGGCCAGCTCACCTTCACCGTCAGCCCCGCCCCGCCCGCGGCCGCCTGCTTCAGCGCCACGCGCGCGAGCGCGTAGCGGTCCACCGCCGCGTCGAACTTCACCAGCCCGGCGGCCGGGGTCTGGAAGCTCGGCGCCGCGTCCTTGCTCCCCTGGTCGGGCGAGCTCAGCGCCACGTGGTCGACCTCGAACCCCGCCGGCACCTCGAGGGTGACGCTCACCTGCTGCGGCTTGCTGACGACCTGGCCGCTCCCGTCGAGGCCGGCGAGGTTCACCAGGTGGAGCACCAGCTCGTCGCCGTGCCCCGGCCCCGCCTCGAGGCGGTAGAGCTCGAGGTAGACGGCCTTGTCGGCGGTGGTCGTGAGAGGGCTCGAGGTGGTCTCGCCGAGGAGGTCTCGGATCCGCGCCAGCGAGCGCGCGTCCTCGTGGCGGAGGTAGCGGCGCCCGGGCTGCCCCTCCAGGGTGTGCACGCTCCCCTGCCCCCAGGGGTGCGAGCGACGCTCGTCGACGCCGGGCGGCGTGGCCTTGCCGAAGCCCAGCAGCCCCGCGATCGCCAGCTCCACCCGCGGGGTGCCGAAGCCGTCGAGGCCGCCGGGCTGCGGCCCGGTCACGATCAGGTCGCCGCCGCCCGCGACGTAGTCGGTGAGGAGCTTCGCCTGCTCGTCGGTGAGCGCGGCCGGGCTCGGCGCGATCACGGTGTCGTAGCCCGCGAGGTCGGCGGCGGTCAGCTTCTCGATCGCCTCCACCGCGAAGGGGACGTGCAGGTGCACCAGCGCCTTGACGAAGCCGCGGAAGTCGCCGAGCACCTCGAGGTTGTCCACGCTGTCGCGGCGCTCGTCGCTCCACCACTCCTCGTCGGGGCCGGTGTAGGGCTTCTGGGTCTGCGGGTCGACGCCGGTGATCTTCGGCGGGGTGGTCCCGCTGAACATGGCGAAGCCGTAGTTGTAGTCGACGTAGTCGCGGCTGCGCGAGGAGAAGAGGAGCGCCACGCGCGCCGCGCTCTGCGAGCGGTAGATGGCGTCGGTGTGCTGGTCGGCCCAGGCGTACATCCGCGCGCGGAAGGCCGCGCCGACGGTGGTCGCCATCTGCGGCGTCTTCGTCTCGTAGGGGTTCGCCTGCCCGGCGAAGAGGATCGCCATCACCAGGCCGGCGTCGAGCTCGGTGTTGCCGTAGCTGAAGGCCCAGGTGGCGCGCCCCTTGTCCGCGCCGCGCGCGAACTTGGTCAGCGCGATCTTGTTCACCCAGTCGCCCGCGCTCGCGCGCAGCATCCCCTCGCCGTTGGAGACCGAGTCGATCTCCCAGGCGTGCCCCGCGCCCTCCACCGCGCCGAGGTAGGCGCCGTCGAGGCCCTTATCCATGGCGTCGTTGTAGTCCATGGTGAAGACCTCGAAGACGGTCTCGAAGTCGGGCTTCACCTCGCGCGCCGCCTTCGCCACGGCGAGCTGGAACTCGTTCAGGTCGTCGTGGCGGTGGGCGAGCCAGCGGCGCCAGGCGGGGTCCTTCCAGAGCGCGACGCAGGTGCCCGGCTCGGCGTCGCTGTCGCAGGCGGCGCCCTTGGGGATCTCGTAGCCGGTGTCGGCCTTGAACTTCTTCTGGTGCAGCGGGCAGCGGCAGTTCCAGCGGACGCCGGTGTCCATGAAGAGCGGCACGTCGACCCAGAGCCCGTCGAGGCCGGCGCCGGCGAGCTGGCGCACGCGGCCGAGGAAGTAGTCGCGGTAGCCGGAGAGGGGGCACATCCAGGCGCTCTCGTCGGTGCCCTCCACCCAGACCTCCTGGGTGCCGTAGAAGACGTTCTTCTTGTCGTCGAGGCCGACCTGCAGCCAGTCCGGGTGATCCTTGGCCATGGTCGAGGCGCGGTTCTTGCCGTCGACGGTCTGCACCTCGAGCGAGGTGATGTACCAGATCAGCTTGAGCCCGCGGTCGTGCGCGAAGCTGCTGACGCGCCCGACCAGCGCGAGGTGGCGCGCGAACTCGTCGCCCTGGAGGTAGTTGGAGAGCTTGGAGTCGGCGACGACGATGTCGACGTGCTGCTTGACGAGCGCGTCGAGCTGGGCGCCGAGCTCCGCGTCGCTCATCCCCTCGAAGGTGGCGAAGCCGGCGAGCTTGCCGACCTTCATCCAGTCGGGGCTCGGCGTGCGGCTGGGCGGCGGGCTGCAGCCGAGGGCCAGGGACATGCCCACCACGGCGACCACCACGCGGCTCACGTGTCGCGCTGCCATCCCCCGCTCCGATCGTCTGGTCGAGCGAGGATATCACGGGGGGGGCGGGGCGGGAGAGCGGGAGGGGAACTGACGGCTGCGGTGTCTGATCTCTGCCTCGGGCTGTCCCTCGGGGATCGCGCCGACTCGACGCGCGCGCCGCAACACTCTACTCGGGAGCGAGCCAGCCAGTCCGCCTATTATTGTAAGAGTAGCGCATCGGGCGGGCGGTCGCGGCCAGGCCCGGGCTGGTTGTCTGGACTGCGATCACCTCGGTCTCGCTCCCGTTCTTGGGGCGGCTCAGGTAGAGCACTCCGTCGTTGGCGAGGTTCAGCGATGCCG
>JAKLHH010001099.1 GCA_022710245.1 Myxococcota bacterium | reverse complement strand
CCCCGCAGCAGCGACAGCGCGCCGGGGCTGGCCGCGGTGAGGCGCGCCCGCAGCTTGCCGTCCGCGAGCCGCAGCTCCAGCCCGACGCGCGCGAGCCGCGGCGCCTCCAGCTCCAGCTTCACCCCGACCTCCGTCGGGAGCTGCACCACGCTCACCCCTCGCAGCAGCTGGTCGGCGAGGGCCTGCAGCTCGGCCGAGGGCGCTGCCGCGCGGGGCCCGGCGACGCCTGCCACCTCGGCCGGCCCGGGCTCGGCGCGTGGCGGCGGCGGAAGCGGCGGTGGTGCGAGCGGCTCGCTCAGGTGCTCGCGCCGCCGGAGCTCGGCGAGAGCCTCCTCCGAGGACTCACGAGGCGCGCGGACAGGCTGACTCCCCGTCTCCTCCGCGTCGACGGCCGCGGTCCGCAGCAGCTGCGAGAAGGGGACCGCTGGCGCTCGCGGCGCGGCGCGCGGAGGCGCGGGTGCTGGACGCGGCGCGATGACCGGGGCTCGTGGCTCGGTGGGCAGTGGCTTCATGTCAGGTTGTCGGCAGCGCAGCCGCAGAGTTGCCTGCAGGCTCAGTAGGGCAGGTGGAGGCGATGCGCCAGCCAGGGGATGACGCCGCTCAGCACCAGCGCCCCCATCACCAGCGCCCCCTGCACGCCCGCGGCCACGTCGTCGAGGACCACGCCGGCGCCGCTCCTGGACTCGCGATCGATGCGCCCCGCGGGCCACGGCTTCAGCGAGTCGAAGAGGCGGAAGAAGCCGAACCCGAGCATCAGGCTGACCGGGTCGCAGCGGGTCGGCAGCAGGGCGATCAGCTGCCCGACCACCTCGTCGATGACGATGTGGCAGGAGTCGTGCTCGCCATAGTGCTCCTCGGCCACGTTCGCCGCCCAGATGGCGATGGGAAGGAGCAGGGCGGTCCCGATGGCCACCGCCCAGAAGCCGCCCAGCCAGTGGAGCAGGAAGGCGATGCCCGCGCCCACGGCGCTGCCCGCCGTGCCTGGCGCGCCGGGTACGTACCCGGCGCCGAAGGTCGTCGCCAGGGCCAGACCGAGCTTCCGCAGCGCCGCGGGTCTTTGTCGTCTCGTTTCGATGTCCTCGCCTAGCACGGGAGCCGGAAAGTTGCTACGGGTATTCAATGGTCTTACAGTATCCTACATCACGACCGGAGGTCCTCATGGGCTCGGTGAACCGTCGTCAGGACCAGCGCATCGCGCTCCAGCTTTTTCTCAATGAGTACGTTGGGGATCGGGCGCACCGCTGCATGGCCACCAACCTCAGCTCCAGCGGCCTCTACGTGAACCGCCTGCTGCGACCCGAGCCGCAGCCGAGCCGGGTGGTCGGGCTGGAGTTCTCGCTGCCCGGGATCTCCGAGGTCATCTGGGCGCGGGGCGAGTACCGCTTCGACCAGGTCGATCCCTACTTCCGCTCGACCGGCATCGAGATCACGGGCATCGCCCGGGTGCACCAGCGGCTGATCCACGAGTACGTGTCCGAGGAGCGCGCCAAGCAGCTCCGCCGCTTGCTCGCGATGATCCGCCGCAACCGCATGCACTAGCAGGCCCGCGTCCAGACCTCCAGGCGGCCCGCGTCAACGGCGTCGAACCCCGGCCCGCGTCCACCGCGTCTGGCACGTCCCGCGTCCCGCCCGAGGGAACAGCCGACCGCCGCCCCCCGTACCACGACAGGTACCACGGCCCCCGCTCCGCGTGCGCCACACGGTGGTCGCTTCGGGACGGTGCGTGTCCTATAGTTGAGTCGGTGAGCCCCCACATGAGAACTATCCAGATCCTCCGCAGCCTCCTCCTCGCGGTCGGGTTGATGCTGGTCGCCCAGGCCCCCGCGCGCGCCGACGACTGGGAGGTCCGGCGCTCCGACTTCGATCCGCGCATCATCGCCCGCTACAAGGCGATGCTGTCGCGGAGCCCGAACGACGGCTACGCGCTGGGCAAGCTGATCGGCCTCTACAAGAAGCACAAGTCGCTCGCCGCGCTGATCGGCGAGTACCGCGCCCTGGCCAAGTCCGCGCCCGACTCCTTCGCCTACCAGGTCATCCTCGGCCACCTCCACCGCCGCGCCGGCCAGAGCGACGAGGCGGTGAAGTACTACGAGAAGGCGAGCCAGCTGAACCCGAAGAGCCCCACCGTGCCCGCCGCGCTGGGCACGCTCTACCAGAAGCTCGGCCGCGCCGCCGAGGCGATGGAGGCGTACAAGAAGGCGCTCGCCATGTCGAGCTCGCCGAAGGAGAAGAAGCTCCACCTGCGCTCCCTCGCCAACCTCGCGCTCGCCGAGCGGGACGTCGCGGCCGCGCGCAAGTACTACGACCAGCTCGTCGCGCTCGACCCGAAGAACATCTTCCTCCGCATCGAGCTCGCGCAGGCGCTGGCCAAGAGCGGCAACGAGAAGGAGGCGATCGAGCAGTACGAGCTGATCCTCAAGCGCGCCTCCGACGCCTCCACCAAGGCCGACGTGCTGAAGGAGATCGGCGGGCTGCAGTCGAAGCTGGGCAAGGACCTGGAGGCGGTCGCGACCTACCGCAAGGCGATGGGCCTCACCGCGGCCGGGCACTGGCTGCGCAAGGAGCTCACCGATCGCATCATCACCATCTACCGCCAGCGCGAGGACCTGAAGGGGCTGATCGCCTACTACGAGAAGACCTGGACGCGGAAGGGCGCCTTCGAGCTCGACGTCCTCGGCCGCCTCTACGACGAGACCGGCGACGAGGCGAAGGCGCTCAAGGCCTACCGCGCGGCGCTGGCGGCCTCGGGGCAGGCCGTCGACACGCGCGTCCGGCTGATCGCGCTCCTCGAGCGCAGCGGCCAGGACAAGGAGGTGATCGCCGAGTACCGCAAGCTCGCCGCCATCGCCCCCGGGGATCCGAAGTTCCAGCTCGAGCTCGCCAAGCGGCTCTACCGCGCCGGGCAGCAGAAGGAGGCGATCCAGGTCCTCGACCAGTGCGCCAGCCGCTTCAACGGCGACGCCTCGGTGCAGTCGGCGCTCGCCGACCTCTACGCGCGCTGGGGCGACCAGAAGCGCGCGATGAAGGCGGCGCAGGTGCTGGTCCACATCGAGCCCAAGGACCCCTCGCACCTGATCAACCTCGGCGAGCAGCTCTTCCTCCAGGGCCAGAAGCGCAAGGCGATGGAGACCTGGAAGCGCCTGCTCCACGTCGTCGGCCAGAAGCACGCCGGCTACGCGAAGCTCGCCGAGATCTTCAGCCAGCACGAGCTGGTCAAGGAGGCGATCGACCTCTACCAGAAGGCGATCAAGCTGAGCCCGACGACGCTCGCCTACCAGCGCGACCTGGCGCTCCTCTAC
>JAKLHH010001098.1 GCA_022710245.1 Myxococcota bacterium | reverse complement strand
GGACTTCGGCATCGCCCAGATCCTGGGCGGCAGCGATCCCCGGCTCACCGCGACCGGCGTGGTCTGCGGGACCCCGGCCTACCTCTCCCCCGAGCAGGGGCGCGCGGCTCCGGTCGGCCCCGCCTCTGACCTCTACAGCCTCGGCGTCATCCTCTACGAGCTCTGCACCGGCGCCCTCCCCTTCGACGGCGGCAGCGCCTTCGACCTGGTGATGAAGCACGTGATGGAGGCGCCCGAGGACCCCCGGCGGCGCGCGCCGGAGCGAGCCCTCCCGGCCTCCGTCGCCGAGGCGATCCTGCGCTGCCTGGAGAAGGAGCCAGAGCGCCGCTTCGCGAGCGCGCTCGAGCTCGAGCAAGCGCTGGCGGTCGCGCTGCCGGCTGGCGGCGCACCAGCGGCGCCGGCGGCCCGGCGCCCCGTGGCCGGCCCGGCGGCGACCGCGGCCTCGCTCGCTCGCGGCGCCGAGGGCCCCGCCCGCGCACCGGCAGCGGCCCCGGTAGCGGCGTCGGTCGCGGGCGCAAACGTCGCGGCCCGGGCGACGGCGTCGGTCGCGGGCGCACCGGTCGCGGCCCCGGCGGCGGCGTCGGTCGGCGCACCGGTCGCGGCCCCGGCGGCGGCGTCGGTCGGCGCACCGGTCGCGGCCCCGGCGACGGCGTCGGTCGCGGGCGCAGCGCTCTGCCCGGCCTGCGGGCGCCCGCTCGCGCCAGGGGCGCGCTTCTGCGGGGGCTGCGGCGCCACGACGACGACGGGTACCTGCCCCGGCTGCGGCGCTGCGCGCGCGGCGGCCGACCGCTTCTGCCCCGGCTGTGGCACGGTGCTCGACGAGCCTGCGGCCGCGGCGAGCAGGCCCTCGGCGGCGAGCAGCGCGGCGCTGCCGGAGCGTACGCTCGAGGAGCTGCGCAAGTTCATGCCGCAGGGTGTGCTCGACGCCGTGCTCGCGGCCGGCGACGAGCTCGCGACGCAGCGGAGAGAGGTCACTGTCCTCTTCGCCGACGTGAGCGGCTTCACCAGCCTGAGCGAGGAGCGCGAGCCCGAGGAGGTGGTGCGGCTGATGAACCGCTGCTTCGAGGGGCTGGTCGCGGCGGTCCATCAGCACGGCGGCACCGTCGACAAGTTCATCGGCGACTGTGTGATGGCGCTCTTCGGCGCCCCCCTCGCTCACGAGGACGACCCCGAGCGCGCGGTGCGCGCCGCGCTCGCCATGCAGGCCTCCATGGAGACGCTCAACCGCGAGCTCCCGTTCCGGCTCGCGCTCCGTGTCGGCGTCAACTGCGGGCCCGTGGTCGCGGGCGCGATGGGCGCCTCCACGCGGCTCAGCTACACGGTGATGGGCGACACGGTGAACGTGGCCCAGCGACTCGAGTCCGCCTCGCGCCCGGGCGGCGTCCTGGTCAGCGAGGGCGTGGCGCGGGCCTGCCGCGGTGTCGCCCTGCTGCGGCCCGTGCCGCCGCTCCAGCTCAAGGGCAAGCGGGAGCCGACCCCCGCCTTCGAGGTGGTCCGGCTCCTCGGCGCCAGGGCCGACGAGCCGGAGACGCCCACCGTCCGCCTCGTCGGTCGCCTGGCCGAGCGGCAGCAGCTCGAGGGCGCTGCGAGGCGCGCGCTCGAGGGTCGCGGCGACGCCGTGCTGCTCTCCGGCGAGCCCGGCAGCGGGAAGAGCTCGCTGCTCCGCGAGGCAGCCGCGACGCTACGCCGCCTCGGCTTCGAGACCCGGCTCGTGCGCGCGCGGCCCTTCGCGGGCGCGGTGATCGCCGGAGCGCTGGGCGAGCTCCTCCGCGGCGAGGCGGGCTCGCCCACCGCGGAGCCGCTCGCCCGGCTGCGCGACCTCCCTGGTCTCGACGCCGTCGATCGCGGCGCCCTCGAGGCGCTGCTCGGTCCGGGGCCAGGGCAGGCGGCGCCCGCCGGAGCCAGCGAGCCCGCGGCTGTCGAGGCGCGCGCCGCGGCGGCCACCGTCGCCGTGCGGCGGCTCGTGCGCGCCCTCGCCGCCGAGCGCCCCCTCGCCCTGCTCCTCGACGACCCCCGTCACCTGACGCCGGCCGAGCGGATCCTGCTGCCCCCGCTCGCGGCCGTGGCGCGCGGCGCGCGCTTCCTGCTGCTCCTCGCGGAGCGGGCCGGCGACCTGCTGGCCGCTGACGCCGTCACCGCCCTGCCGCTCGCGCCCCTCGACGACGACGAGGTGCGCCGGCTGCTGCGAGAGCTTGTCGGCGAGCGGCCGCTCCACCCCGAGGCCCTCACGCGGATCGTGGAGGCCGCCGGGGGCAACCCGCTCTACGTCGTCGAGACGGCGCGCCTCCTCGACGCTCGCGGGCAGCTCACGCTGCGGGCGCCGAGGGTGACCGGCGCGGCGCGGCTGCCGCTAGCCGCGTCCTTTCGCCCGCTCGTGCTGGCCCGCTTCGACGCGCTGGACCCCGCGGCCCGACGCGTGCTCGCCTGCGCGGCCGTGATCGGGCGGAGCTTCGCCGTCGCGCAGCTCTCGCGGCTGGTGGGTCAGGCGGGCCAGCTCGCCGCGACCCTCGAGGCCCTCTGCCGGGAGGGTCTCCTCGAGCGCGAGTCGGCGCAGGGACGCGAGGACCGGGGCGCCGGGCTGGTGCGCTTCCGCTTCCGCCACGAGCCGGTGCGCGAGGTCCTCTACGGGCTGATCACGGCGCAGACCCGGCGGGCCATGCACGCGCAGATCGCGACGCTGCTCCTCGCGAGCGGCGAGGCCAACCCCGAGGAGATCGCGGCTCACCTCGAGGCCTCGGGCCGCGACCTGGAGGCGGCCGATCAGCTCGAGCGGGCGGGCGCCGATCGCCTGGCGGCCGGCGAGCCGGACAGCGCCGCGACGCTGCTCGCCCGGTCCCTCGCCGCGCTCGAGCGAGCCCACCCGGAGACGTTGACCCGGGAGCAGGGCGAGGTCCGGCGGGCGGCGGAGCTGGGGCTGAAGCTCGCCGAGGCGCTCGCGGTGGCGAGCCGCTTCGAGGAGGCCGTCGCAGCGGCCGGGACCGCACGCGCGCGGGCGCGGGAGGCGGGGCTCGGGGCGCTGGAGCCGGCGCTCGCCCGCGCAGCAGCGCGCGCGACGGCTGGCCTCGGACGGCTCCCTGAGGCCGCCGCGCTCCTCTCCGAAGGGCAGCGGCAGGCGCTCGCCGCCGGGGACCTCGGGCTGGCAGCCGCCCTCGCCAGCGACCTCGGTGAGGTCCGCGAGCGCGCCGGGGACCTGCGCGGCGCCGCGGCGGTCCTGCAGGAAGCGACCGAGCTCCTCGAGGCGGCCGCGCGGCGCACGAAGTTGCCCTCCACGAATTCGCCCTTCATCGCGGAGCGTCCGCAG
>JAKLHH010001097.1 GCA_022710245.1 Myxococcota bacterium | reverse complement strand
GGACAGGGGCAACAGCCATGAGCAGCCAGATCACCAGCAAACCGCGGAGCGCGCGGGCGGAGGCGACGAGGCCGGCCGAGGCCGGGGTGGACAGCGCCCCTGGTGCGGGCGAGCCCGGCGCCCCCGGTGCGATGATCGAGGTCGACGGGCTCGACTTCCGCTACGCGCCCGGGCTCCCCCTCGCGCTCCGGCAGGTGCGCCTCTCCGTCGCCGCCGGCGAGCGCTGGCTGCTGGTCGGCAGCAACGGCGCGGGCAAGACCACGCTCCTCCGCGTCCTCGGCGGCCGCCACCTGATCGATCAGCAGAGCGTGCGTGTCCTCGGCCGGCCCGGGTTCCACGACACCTCGCTCGCCGCCGAGGTCGCGCTCCTCGGCGGCACCTTCCCCTTCACCGTCGACGTGCGGGTCGGTGACATGCTCGGCGCGCGGGCCGAGCTGCCGCGGGCGCGGCGGCTGATCGAGCTCCTGGCGGTGGACCCGGGCTGGCACATGCACCGCATCTCGGACGGCCAGCGCCGCCGGGTGCAGCTCCTCCTCGGGCTGCTCCACCCGTACCGCGTGCTGCTCCTCGACGAGGTGACGACCGATCTCGACCTCCTCGGACGCGCCGACCTCCTCGCCTTCCTGCGCGAGGAGAGCGAGACGCGCGGCGCCTGCATCCTCTACGCGACGCACATCTTCGATCGGCTGGAGGACTGGGCCACCCACCTCGCCTTCCTGCACCAGGGGAGCGTGCGGCTGCGCCAGCCCCTGGCGGCGATCCCGGAGCTCGCCGCGCTGCGGGCACTGGGCGTGCTCTCGCCGCTCTCGAATCAGGTGGAGGAGTGGATGCGCCGCGGGGCGCCGGAGCGCGGCTGAGGCCGCTGGCGCTCGCCGACGAGGTGGAGGCGCTGCTCACGCCGGACCCAGGCGCCGCCGTCGAGCGGCTCCCGGCGGCGCTCAGCGCGTGCCGAGGTAGCGAAGCACGATCAGCCCGACCACGAAGGCGACCCCCAGCCCGCCGACGATCCAGATCCAGCGGTTTCCGCCGAGCTTCTTCATCGCCGCCGCGCCTCGCCCGAATTGGAGGGACCCCGCGATGGACGGGCGACCAGGAGGAGCAGACGCGCGTCGCGAAGAGCCGAGGGAGGCCTCTACTCGCCCTGCCGCGCCAGCGCCTCGATGCGCCGGCGCAGCTCGTCGCGCACCTGCCGGAACGCCTGGTCGCGCTCCTCCTCGCTGCCGCTCGCGGCGGCCGGGTCGGGGAGGTCCCAGTGCTCGAGGCGGAGCGAGCTCGGCGGCAGCGGGCAGACCTCCTCGGCGCAGAGCGTGATGACCGTGTCGAAGTCGCCGAGCGGGACGTCCGCCACCGCCTTCGGCCTCTGGCGCGAGATGTCGATCCCCACCTCGCGCATCACCTTCACCGCGCGCGGGTTCACCTCGGCGGCGGGGCTCGAGCCCGCGCTCCAGACGCGGACGCGGGTCAGCTTGCGCGCCCAGCCCTCGGCCATCTGGCTGCGGGCGGAGTTCTGCACGCAGAGGAAGAGGACGCCGTGGGGCATGCGCTCGGTCGGCGGCGCGTCCCGGCGCCCCGGGTGGCGGATATCCTTGCCCTTGACCATGAAGACGACCAGCTCGGCCAGGTTCGTCGCGTGGTCGCCCATCCGCTCTAGGTGCTTGCCGATCGACTGCACGCGGATCGCGCGGCTGATGTTGCGCGGGTCCTCGAGCATGTAGGTGAGGAGCTCGCGGAAGATCTGCGCGTAGAAGGCGTCGACGACGCTGTCCTTCTCGATCACCTGCTGCGCGCGCTCCACGTCGCGGGCGACGAAGGCGTCGAGCGCCTCGCGCACCATGGCCTGCACCACCTCGGCCATCAGCGGCAGGTCGAGGTACGGCTTGAGGGGCGGCTCGACGTTCAGCTCGATCACTCGCTCGCAGATGCTCTCGCCGAGGTCGCCGATCCGCTCCAGGTCGGTGACGAGCTTGAGCGCGATGGTGAGGAACCGGAGGTCCGAGGCGACCGGTTGCCGCTTGGCGAGGATGCGCAGGCAGAGCTCGTCGGTGGAGACCTCGAGGTGATCGATCTGGTTGTCGAAGTCGATCATGCGCCGCGCGAGATCGCTGTCGCGCTCGACGAGCGCGCGCATGCTCTGGCGGATCATCTCCTCGACCTTGGCCCCCATCAGCAGGATCTGCTCGCGGACCTTGTTCAGCTCGTTCTCGTACTCGCGGTCGGTGTGCTCGCGCTTCATGATCGACTCCCGTCCTCGACTCTACCCGAACCGCCCGGTGATGTAGTCCTCCGTCCGCTGGTCCCCTGGCTGCGTGAAGAGGACGTTGGTCTCCTGGTACTCGATCAGCTCTCCCATGTACAAGAACGCCGTGTAGTGTGACACGCGCGCGGCCTGCTGCATGTTGTGGGTGACGATGACGATGGTCACCTGCGGCCCCAGCTCGTGGATCAGCTCCTCGACCTTCGCGGTCGCGATGGGGTCGAGCGCCGAGCAGGGCTCGTCCATCAGGAGCACCTCCGGCTCCAGCGCCAGCGCGCGGGCGATGCAGAGCCGTTGCTGCTGGCCGCCGGAGAGGCTCGTGCCCGAGCGGCCGAGGACGTCCTTCACCTCGTCCCAGAGCGCGGCCTGGCGGAGCGAGCGCTCGACGAGCTCGCCGGGGTCGCGCGGCCGCAGGCCGTTCAGGCGCAGCCCGGCGAGGACGTTGTCGCGGATGGAGAGGGTGGGGAACGGGTTCGGCTTCTGGAAGACCATCCCGACCCGGCGACGGACACGGACCGGGTCGACCTCGCGGCCGTAGATGTCGACGCCGTCGAGGAGCACCTTGCCGACGGCGCGGGCGCCGGGCGCCACCTCGTGCATCCGGTTCAGGCAGCGGATGAAGGTGGACTTGCCGCAGCCCGAGGGGCCGATGACCGCGGTCACCCGCTTCTCGGCGAGGCCCATGCTCACGCCCTTCAGCGCCGCCACCTCGCCGAAGTAGGCGCGCAGGTCCGCGGTCCAGAGCTTGAGCGGGGCGCCGCCCACCTGCAGGGCGGCGGGGGGCTGGGCGAGCGGCTCGGTCACGGGGTCCTCCGGCTCAATAGTCCACCCTCCGCTGCAGTCGCAGCCGCAGCCAGATGGCCCCGGCGTTGAGCAGCAGCATCAGCCCCAGGAGCACCACGATGCCGGCCGAGGCGTTCTGCCGGAAGGCAACCTGGGGACGGGCGGTCCAGTTGAAGATCTGGATGGGGAGCGCGGTAAAGCCGTCGAGCACCGACTCGGGCATGAACCCCACGTAGCTGAGTGCCCCGATGGCGATGAGGGGGGCGGTC
>JAKLHH010001096.1 GCA_022710245.1 Myxococcota bacterium | reverse complement strand
GAGCTCTGCAAGCGGCGCAAGGGGCTCATCCTCGTCACCGGCCCCACCGGCTCGGGCAAGTCGACCACCCTCGCCGCGCTCATCAACCACATCAACCACGCGCGCAAGGACCACATCATCACGATCGAGGACCCGGTAGAGTTCATCCACCGGCCGGTGCTCAGCAAGATCACGCAGCGCGAGGTGAAGGTCTCCACCCACTCCTTCGCCGGCGCCCTGCGCTCGGCCCTCCGCGAGGACCCCAACATCATCCTCGTCGGCGAGATGCGCGACCTCGAGACGATCGAGCTCGCCATCGTGGCCGCCGAGACGGGCCACCTCGTCTTCGGCACCCTGCACACCACCACCGCGGTCTCCACCATCGACCGCATCATCGACCAGTACCCGCCCAGCCAGCAGTCGCAGGTCCGGGTGATGCTGGCCGACGCGCTGAAGGGCGTCATCGCTCAGGTGCTCTGCAAGCGTATCGGCGGCGGCCGCGTGGCCGCCATGGAGATCCTCCTGGTGACCCCGGCGGTGGCGAGCCTGATCCGCGAGGCGAAGACCTTCCAGATCCCGTCCATCATGCAGACCTCGCGCGGGCTCGGCATGGTGACGATGAACGACTCGCTGCTGGCGCTGGTCAAGGACCGCCTGGTCGAGCCCAAGGAGGCCTGGCTGCGGGCGACGGACAAGGCCGGCCTGCTGACCGCGTTCAAGGGAGCGGGGCTGCCGACCAGCTTCGCCTGAGCCGCCCGGGCTGCCACGCCCTCCGACGAGCGGCCGCCCCCTCCGACGAGCGGCCGCCCGACCTCCACTGCCCTCGGGCGACTCGCGCCCGGCGCACGAACCCCTTCGCGGCCGCGCGGACTTTTCGCTGGCGCGCGGGTGCGCCCCGGTCCCGCCTCGACCTCCCAGGGCACCCGCCCCGCTCCCGGCATCCTCGTTGCACGCCCTCGTCGCTGCGCGGGAGCGCGCACGGAGGTGGGTGATGGTGGAGCGAGCGCACAAGACAGCCGCGGTCGGCGGCGTCTTCCTGGGCGGCGTCGGGGTCGGCGCCGGCCTGATGTATCTCCTCGATCCCGATCGCGGCGCGCGCCGGCGCTCGCTGCTCCGCGACCGCGCCGAGCACGTGATCACCGAGGAGCGCGCCGTGATGGAGAAGGGCGTCCGCGACCTCCGCGGCCGGGCCCGGGGTCTCGTCGCGCGGGCGCGCGCGGCGCTGCGTCGCAGCCAGCCCGTCGACGACGAGGTCCTCCTCGAGCGCGTGCGCTCCCAGCTGGGCCGCTGCGCGTCGCACCCGCGCGCGATAGAGGTCGAGGTCTCGGAGGGGCACGTCTGCCTGAGCGGCCCGATCTTCACCTCCGAGCTGAACGCGATCCTCCGCTGCGTCCGGCGCATCTCCGGCGTACGCGGGGTGGAGAGCCAGCTCGATCTGCACGACTCGGGCGAGCACGTCGTGGCGCTGCAGGGGGTGCCGCGCCCGAGGGCGCGCCCCGCTCTCCTGCGCGAGACCTGGCCGCCGTACCTGCGCCTGCTCGGCGCGAGCGCAGGGCTGATCGCGGTCGGCGCCGGGCTCGAGCGCGGCGGCCCCCGCGGGATCGGGCTCGCCGCCGGTGGTGGCGCGCTGCTCCTGCGCAGCCTCGTCGGCACACCGATCGCGCGCCTGCTCGGGCTGCGGGCCGGGCACATCTCGGTCAGCAAGACGATCACGGTCGTGGCGCCGCTCGAGGAGGTCTACGCGTTCTTCTCGCGCCTCGAGAACCTGCCGCGCTTCATGGAGCACGTGCGCGAGGTGCAGGTGCACGACCACCGCTCGCACTGGGTGGTCGAGGGGCCGGCCGGCGTGCAGATGTCCTGGGACGCCGAGATCACCCAGCAGATCCCTCCGCGACGGATCGCCTGGCGCACCCTCCCCGGCTCCACCGTCGGGCACACGGGCACCATCAACTTCGAGTCGATCAGCGAGAGCGTGACCCGCCTCACCGTGCGGATGACCTACGACCCCCCGGGCGGGGCGATCGGCCACGCGGTCGCCGAGCTCTTCGGCCGCGACCCCAAGCGCTCGATGGATGAGGACCTCCTGCGCCTGAAGTCCCTCCTCGAGGAGGGCAAGACCCACGCGGGAGGGACCACGATCACCACCCAGCCCTGACCCCCTCTCGCCCCTCCTCCGGCCGCGCTACTTGCCCGCCTGATAGCTCCAGTCCGACGAGAAGAAGCCGCTCGCCGCGCTGCCCGCCGCCGTCCACACGGTGTAGTCGGGGAGCCCGCTCTGAGAGGTGAACGGGTGGTAGCGGAAGAGGAGCGGCTCGGCGCCATCGGTGGCGGCGAAGACCGCCGAGAGGCGATCGCCCTCGGGGAAGACCGCGGCGAGCACGGCCGCGGCGGTCGCCTTGCCGCCGACGCTCACGCTCGCCCCGCTCCACTCGAGCTGCAGCGCCGCGCCGGCCTGCACCTTGGCGCGCGGCACGCCGAGGTAGACCAGGTTCATCGAGGCGCGCGTGGAGGCCTGCAGCTCCTCGAGCGGCAGCGCGCAGGCGAGCCCGTTGCCGACCACCGCCCAGACCGAGGCGAGGTACGAGGCGTAGCGCCGATAGGCGACCGGCCCGGCCTGCGAGTAGACCAGGCAGAAGGGGCGCTGGAAGGCCTGGTTCAGCGGACCGTGCACGAGCCCCTGCTTGCCTCCCTGCGCGCCGACGCTGATCGGCGCGCCGGTCACCGCGTGCTCCACGCCGTCGACGAGGACCTTGCTGACGCCCCTCGCCGCCAGCGCGGCGCCGTCGAGGAGCAGCGCGCGCACGTTCTTGGTGGTCAGCGTCACGACCCCGCCCGCCGCCGCGTGCGACTCGAGGCTGCAGTCCTGGTACGCGTCGCTCTCCGAGACGATGGTGGCGTACGAGTGCCGCGCGCTGATCCAGGGCGACGGCGTGGTGAAGGTGAAGTCGAGCTCGCTCGCGTCGAGGGTGTGCGCCTTGAGGAAGTCGAAGAGCGGCACCCAGTCGACGCAGTCGACGCCGGGCGCCACGTCGCCGTCCCACCAGTGCGCGGCCCCCGGCTGCTCGAAGTAGACCACGTCGCTGGTGACCTTCTTGAGGGCGGCGACCATCGCCAGCGCCTCGGCCTTCGAGACGTCCTGGTCCGCCTCGCCCTGCAGCACGTACGCCCCCCGCCGCGCCAGGTTGCCGAGGTAGTCGAGCGTGTTGCTCGCCGCGCGCGCGCGGCCCACGGCGCCTGTCGGGCGCGGCGTCCCCGCGTAGCTCTCGAAGGAGCACCAGCCGGCGCTCGGCGCGATGGCCGCGAAGCGCCCGGGGAAGAGCGCGCCCAGGTGG
>JAKLHH010001095.1 GCA_022710245.1 Myxococcota bacterium | reverse complement strand
GTAGAGCTCCGGCGCCATGTACGCCACCGAGCCCATGCCCACGTAGACGTGCTGGGTCACCGCCTGGTCGCGCTCGACCACGCGCGAGATACCGAAGTCGGTGACGCGCACGTTCCCCGAGGCGTCGAAGAGGATGTTCTCCGGCTTGATGCCGCGGTGGATCACGCCCTTGCCGTGCGCGTGCTTCAGCGCGTGCACGACCTGGAGGAAGATCTTCACCGAGAGCTCCGGCGGGATCGCCTCGGCGTACTTGAGGAGCCGCCGCAGGCTCCCCCCGCTCACCAGCTCGGTCACCACGTACGGGTAGTCACGCGTGGTGTTGCCGTCGATGATGGCGGCGATGTTCGGGTGCGTCAGCTTGGCCGAGCGGAGCACCTCGTCGTTGAAGCGCTTGATGATCTCCGAGCGCTGCGGCTCGGTGAAGAAGCCGAAGAGCTCGCGGATCTCCTTGAGCGCCACGGGACGGCTCAGCATCGCCTGGCGCGCGAGGTAGACCGTGCCGATCCCTCCCGAGCCGATGGCGCGCACCTTCTCGTAGCGATCGTCGACGAGGTCGCGGCTGTCGCCGCGACGGGGGGCTGGCCCGCTGCTGACCGGACTCACGGCGGCGACCTCCTCGCTCTTCTGTTGCATCCTGGAGAGGACGGGACGGAAGTGATGCACCACGTCGATGACGAGCTCGGCGACCTTCTCGCCACCCACCACCCGCTCGCCGTCCGCGGTGATCGCCACCTGCTGCGTGTTGCGGTCGAAGGTGGCGTAGCCGAAGCGCTCGAGGAACGCCACGTAGTCCGCCATGCGCAGCGAGACAGACTGCTCGCAGAGGCGACGCAGCTCGTCGACGTGCACCTCCTTCGCGTACTGGCCGGCGCTGAGGAGGTTATCGAGGATGAACCTCGCCTCCTGCGCGACGACCTCCTTCGTCAGCTTGCTCTTGCTGTCCATGGCTACCCTGGCTGGGAGAGTGGCTCGAGAGTAGCGCGGGAGGAACGGCCCCCGCAAGATTGGAGACTCGCCCGGTCAGGCGACGTCGCGCCGCTCCGCGGCGGGCCGCAGAAAGAGCTTGCAGAGGAGCAGCCCGGTCAGGAAGCCGCCGATGTGGGCAAACCAGGCGACGCCCGCCTGCGAGCCGGCGGCCAGCCCGCGCCCGACCTGCACCCCGAACCAGAGCCCGAGGACCACGAAGGCCGGGACCCGGATGAAGGTGACGAAGACGACCAGCACCACCAGGCAGAGGATCCGCGCCCGCGGCAGCTCGAGCAGGTAGGCGCCGAGCACTCCGGCGATGGCGCCGCTGGCGCCGACCATGGGCGCGGTCGAGCGCGGATCGACCGCGATCTGCGCCATCGCCGCCGCCAGCCCGGCCAGCACGTAGAAGAGGACGAAGCGGAGCGGCCCCATCCGCTCCTCGAGGTTGTCGCCGAAGAGCCAGAGGTACCACATGTTGGTGATCAGGTGCAGCCAGCCGCCGTGGACGAACATGGCCGTCAGCAGGGTCAGCGGGATGGGGACGAAGGCCGGCGCCTGGTCGGGGAACCGCACCAGGTCGGTCAGCGAGCTGATCTCGAGCGGGACTGCGCCGACGGCGCTGAGGAACACCGCCGCGCGCTCGTGGCTCATGGTCGACTGGTAGATGTGCACGAGGAGGTTCACCGCGATCAGCCCGAGCGTGACCAGGGGCACGCCCTCGCGGCGGGTCTCGTCGCGGAGCGGGAAGATCATCGGCGAAGGCCCGCCGGCGTGGTGCGGCGAAGGCCCCCCGGCGCGCTGCGGCGAAGGCCCGCCGGCGGGGGGCAGCGACCCTGCCGATGCGCTGCGAATCCGACGGGATACACGTTGACACCCCAGACCCGTCTCTCTATACTCCGCAAGCTTAGCCCCCTAGCCCACCGAGACGGTCATGAGACTTTATAGCTCGAAGATACCGGTCATCGCCAAGGAGATCGTGGACCAGCTCACCCGGGATGAGGACATCCAGGTGGACAACCGCGACGAGGCGGAGCTCGACATCCAGGCCGTCCTCAAGGAGTACCTGCGCACCGATCGCGAGCTGACCGAGCGCGCCAAGGACCTCCTCGAGCAGCGCAAGCTCCCCTACGAGCAGTTCGGCAAGGTGAAGCGGAGCGTGGCCGAGGAGAAGGGCTTCGGGCTGGGCGAGGAGGGGATCATCTGGATGTGCAACCAGGTGATCGAGGCGTTCATGCACTCGCCGCACGTCGCGGAGATCTTCGCCGCCGACGTGGACCTGCGCAACAAGATGCGGACCGTGATCCGGAAGCACATGATGGTGGAGGAGGAGCTCGACGAGGAGGTCCGCAAGCGGATCAAGAACCTCGAGGAGGGGTCCAACGCCTGGGATGTGGAGTACGGGAAGGTCCTCGAGCAGATCAAGCAGAAGCGCGGGCTCAAGGGCTAGCGTGCCGACCGCCGGCGGCGGCGGTGCGAGACCGCGGATCGCCCGTGGCGGCGCCGGTCGAGGGGCCATCGCCGTTCATCGCGGAGCCTCCGAGGGGCGCGAGGAGGGCGAATTGTTGACCCCTCCCGGGTGAGCGGCTACGCTCAACATCGCGGATTGCCGTGGCCAACGTCCTTGTCTACATCGAGCTGAAGGAGAGAGAGGCCAGGGAGGCGTCTCTCTGCGCGCTGAACGTCGGGCGCGCCATCGCCAGCGGCGTGGGCGCCACGCTCTACGCGCTGGTGCCCTCGGCCGCCCCGCCCTCCTACGGCGACAACGACATCATCGCCGTCCTCTCGCGGAACGGGGCCGACAAGGTCATCCTGGTCACGCACCCGGAGCTCGACGAGACGCCGCTCCACGCCACGCACGGCGACGCGGTGAAGGCCGCCTGCATGCAGTTCCACCCGCGGCTGGTGCTGATGGCCGCGACCACCGCCGCGCGCGACCTGGCGCCGCGGCTGGCCGTGCAGCTCGGCGGCCACTACGTGGCCGACGCCGAGGTCGAGCCGGCGGCCGGGGCGGGCGACTTCCGGCTGGTGAGCTGCGTCTTCCGCCGCCGCTTCCGCCAGAGCGAGTCGCTCTGCAGCATCTCCGGGCCGGTGGTCGCCACGCTGGTGCCGCGAGGCGCGCCGCGCGCGGTCGGCGATGACGAGGCCGAGGTGGTGATGCTGCAGAGCCCGGCCCGCGACGCCCGCTCGCCGCGCATCCAGGCGCGACGCCCGGCGCCGCAGACGGACCGGGTCGCCGCGCGGATCGTCGTGGCCGGGGGCGCCGGGCTCCAGCAGCGCGAGGGCTTCGAGCGGCTGCGCCGGCTCGCGGTGGCCCTCGGCGGCGCGCCGATCGCCTCCGACCG
>JAKLHH010001094.1 GCA_022710245.1 Myxococcota bacterium | reverse complement strand
TGGTGCCGAAGAGCGGGCACTGCTCGGGCTCGATGGTGCCCATCAGGATCTCGCCGCAGCGGCAGCCGGCGGGCTCGCGCGCCGGCGGCACGGTCACCTCGAAGCGGCGGGCGGCGTCGAGCTGCGCGAACCGCTCCCGCAGCCTCAGACCGCTCCCCGGCAGCAGCCCGAGGCCGCGCCAGACCGCGTCGCAGGGCTCAAAGAGCAGCTCGACGACGGCCTGCGCCTTGAGGTTGCCCTCGGGGTTGACCACGCGGCGGTACTCGTTCTCCACGCGCGCCTCGCCGGCCGCGCGCTGCTCGAGGAGCATGGCCAGCGCGAGGAGGATGTCGAGCGGCTCGAAGCCACCGACCACGCAGGGGATGCCCTGCGCCGCCAGCGCCTCGTAGGGGCGCGTACCGATGATCGCGCTCACGTGCGGCGGGCAGAGGAGCCCCTCGAGGCGCGCCCGCCCGGGCGCGGCGAGGAAGGCCAGGGCCTGGGGCACCGTCTTGTTCGCGCAGAGGATGGAGAGGTTCTTCACGCCGTCGCGGAGCGCCGCCTGCAGGGTCGCGGCGATGGTGGGCGTGGTGGTCTCGAAGCCGACCGCGAGGAAGACGACCTCGCTCGCCGGGCTCGCCTTGGCCAGCTTCAGCGCGTCGAGGCTTGAGAGCACGACCTGCACGCGAGCGCCGCGCGCCTGCTCGGCCGCCAGGCTCCCGTCGGAGCCGGGCACGCGCAGGAGGTCACCGAAGGTCGCGAGCTGGACGCCCGGGAGCCGCGAGAGCGCCACGGCGTGGTCGACGTAGCTCACCGGCGTCACGCAGACCGGGCAGCCGGGCCCGCTCACCAGGCGCACGTTGGCCGGGAGCAGCTCGCGCAGGCCATAGCGCGCGATGGCCATCGTGTGCGTGCCACAGACCTCCATCAGCGTGGTGAGCGAGAGCCCCCTCGCCGCGCGCTCGATCCGCGCGCGCAGCCCCGGGACCAGGCTCGGGTCGCGGTACTCGTCGAGGTACTTCACGTCACTGCCCCTCGGCCCCGGGCGGCGTCGGCGCCCTCGGCAAACCCTTCTCGTCGAGCAGGCCGGCGCGGCGCAGGAGCTCGATGGTCTCCTGGGCCTCGTCGGGGTCGATCAGCTCGATGGCGTAGCCCGCGTGCACGATCACGTACTGGCCCACCTGCGGCGAGTCGAGGAGCGAGAGCCCCACCTCGCGGCTGACCCCCGCCTCCTCGACGACGCCGAGGTCGCCCTTGATCTCGACCAGCTTCATGGGGATGCCGACGCACATGCTGCTTCTCCTTCTGCTCCTTCAGCGCCCCTCGCGGGAGGCGTAGACCGCGATCTGTCCCAGCGCAAGACCCCCGTCGTTCGGAGGCACGCGCCGGGCGAGGAGCGGCTCCAGGTCGCGCCGCTCGAGCTCGGCCGTGAGCGCCGCCAGGAGCCGCCGGTTCTGGAAGCAGCCGCCACCCAGCGCGACCCGCCGCACGCCCGCCTCGCGCGCCGCCCGCGCACAGAGCTCGGCGAGCCCCGCGGCGAGCCCGGCGTGAAAGCGCGCCGCCACCCGCGGCCGCTCCTCGAAGCGCGCGAGCTCCTCGAGCGCGGCCGCCAGCGCCGGGCCCGGATCGAGGACCAGCGGCCCGAGCTGGCTGGTCGCCTCGCGGTGGACCTCCATCGGGTAGCGGCCCGCCTCGTCCCCGGCGCGCGCCGCGAGGTGCTCGAGCTCCATCGCCGGCTGCCCCTCGTAGGTCACGCGAGCGCCGAGGCCGCAGAGCGCTGCCAGCGCGTCGAAGAGCCGCCCGCAGCTGGTCGTCGGCACCAGCCCGACCCGCCGCTCCAGCATCGCGGCGAGCGCGCGCTCCTCCTCCTCGGGCAGCGCGAGCAGGGCCCCGGCGCGGCCCGCCGCCTCGGGGCCGAGCCAGTCGCGGCAGAGCGCGAGCGCGGTCCGCCGCGGGGCGCGGATGCACGCCTCACCGCCGGGCAGGGTGAAGCCGCGCAGGTGGCCGACCCGCTCGAAGTGCCCGAGCTCGGGGAGCAGCAGCAGCTCGCCGCCCCAGATCGTCCCGTCGGTGCCGTAGCCGGTGCCGTCGAGGGCGAGCCCGAGGAGCGGGCCGGCCTCGCCGTGCTCGAGGGCCACCGCGGCCACGTGCGCGTGGTGGTGCTGCACGGCCAGCGACGGGAGCCCGAGCTCCACGGCGAAGCGCGTGGTCGCGTAGTCGGGGTGGAGATCATGCACCACCGCCTCGGGCTCGATGCGCAGGAGGCGGGTCAGGTGCCTGAGCGCGCGCTGCAGCTGCTCGTAGCTCTCCAGGTTGTCGAGGTCGCCGACGTGCGGCCCGAGGTACGCCTCGCGCCCGAGCGCGAGACAGAAGGTGTTCTTCAGCTGTCCGCCGAGGGCGAGGACGCGCCCCGCGTCGACGGGGAGCCGCACCGGGTCGGGGACGTAGCCGCGCGAGCGCCGGAGGACGAGCGGCCCGCGGGCGGTCACCGCCACCACCGAGTCATCGCAGGCCACCAGGATCTCGCGGTCGTGCTCGAGGAAGGCGTCGGCCAGGGTCGCCAGCCGCCGCCGCGCCTCGACGTTCTCGATGGCGATCGGCTCCTCGCTGAGGTTGCCGCTCGTCATCACCAGGGCCGGCAGCTCGGCGAGGAGCAGGTGGTGGAGCGGGGTGTAGGGGAGCATCAGCCCGACGTACGGGTTGCCCGGCGCGACGCCAGGGGCCAAGTCGCCCTGCATCGCGGAGCCTCCGCAGGAGGCGAACAGGGTGATCTGCTGGTCCTCGCGGCCTCCGGCCGCTCCGGGATGAGACCGCCGCAATTCGCCCTGCTCGCCTCCTTCGGAGGCTCCGCGATAGAGGGCGAATTCGCTCCGCGGGTCCTCGCGCTTCAGCAAGAGCACGATGGGCGCCGCCGCCGAGGTGAGGAGCTCCTCCTCGGCCGCGCCCACCTCGGCGTGACGCCGCGCCTCGGCGAGGTCTCGCACCATCACCGCGAGCGGCTTCAGCGCGCGGCCCTTGCGCTGGCGCAGGCGCTCGACCGCCGCGGCGTCGCGCGCGTCCACGGCCAGGTGAAACCCGCCGAGCCCCTTCAGCGCCACGACCTGCCCGCCGCGCAGGAGGCGCAGCGCGCCGCCCAGCGCGTCCTCGTCCAGGACGGCGCCCTGCGCGTCGACGAGGCGCAGCCGCGGCCCGCAGACCGGGCAGGCGGTGGGCTCGGCGTGGTAGCGGCGGTCGAGCGGGTCGCCGTACTCGGCCCCGCACTCCGGGCAGAGCGGGAAGACCTTCATCGAGGTGCGCTGGCGGTCGTAGGGGATCGCCTCGGCCAGGGTGAAGC
>JAKLHH010001093.1 GCA_022710245.1 Myxococcota bacterium | reverse complement strand
CCGGCTCTACGATCCAGACCGCTCACAGGCGGTGCTCCGGGGCGGTCGCATCTCCACCTGGGAGGACCTCACCTCGGCGCTGACGCCGGTGCTGGCCAGGCTCCGCGAGCAGGACGGCCGCGGCCTGCACCTCCTCACCGGCGAGCTCACCTCGCCGACCCTCCTCGGCCAGCTGACGACGCTCCTGCGCCAGCTCCCGGCCGCGCGCTGGCACCGCCACGAGGCGATCGGCGAGGAGGCGAGCGAGGCCGGCCGCGCGCTCGCCTTCGGCCAGGGCCTGCGCGCCGAGCACCGCCTCGATCGCGCCGACGTCGTCCTCTCGCTCGACTGCGACTTCCTCAGCGACCTCCCCGGGCGCGTGCGCTACGCCCGGGACTGGAGCGACCGGCGGCGCCTCTGGCGCAAGGGCGAGGGCACCGGCGGGATGAACCGGCTCTACGTGGTCGAGCCGGCCCCGACCATCACCGGTGCCAGCGCTGACCATCGCCTGCGCCTGCGCGCCACGCACATCCCCGCGCTGGCGGCCGCCGTCGCCGAGGAGCTCGGGATCAAGCTCGGCTGGCCGGAGCGCGCGCGGCCGCAGGGCGTGGCGGCGCGCTGGGCGCGGGTGCTCGCCCGCGACCTCCGCGCGCACCGCGGCACCGCCCTGGTCCTCGCCGGCGAGTCGCAGCCTCCGGCGATCCACGCCCTGGCGCACGCGCTCAACGTCCGCCTGGACAGCCTGGGGACCACCGAGCTCCTCCGCGCGGTGTCGCCCGCGCCGGCCGCGAGCAGCCTCCGCGAGCTCTGCGACGAGCTCGCGAGCGGGCAGGTCGAGCTGCTGATCATGCTCGGAGTCAACCCCGTCTACACGGCGCCCGCGGACCTGCGCTTCGCCGAGGGGCTGAGGCGCGCGCGGCTCACCGTGCACCTCGGCCTGCACGCGGACGAGACCGCGCGCCTCTGCGCCTGGCACGTGCCGCTGCGCCACGAGCTCGAGGGCTGGAGCGACGTGCGCGGGCACGACGGGACGGTGACGCTGCAGCAGCCGCTCATCGCCCCGCTCCAGGGCGGCCGCTCGCCGCACGCGCTGCTCGCGCTCCTGCTCGGCGAGGAGCTCGATGAGCGCGTGCTCGTCGAGCGGCACTGGCGAGGCACGCAGGGCAGCGCGCCAGCCTGGTGGGCGCGCGCCCTCGAGCGCGGCGTGGTGCCGGACTCCGCCTGGCCGCCGAGTGGCCCCGAGGGGACGGGCAGCCGGCCGCTCCAGCTGGCGGCGATCAGCGAGGCGGTGCGCGCCCTCGCCGCGACCAGCAGCTGGGCCCGCGCCGAGGGCGAGCCGCTCGAGCTCGTGCTGACCCCGGACCCCACCGTCTGGGACGGGAGCTACGCGAACTGCGCGCGCCTGCAGGAGCTGCACAAGCCCTTCAGCCAGCTCACCTGGGAGAACGCGGCGCGGCTCGGGCCGGCCACCGCGCGGCGCCTCGGGGTCGAGACCGGCGACGTCGTGGAGCTCCGCAGCGGCGGGCGCAGCCTGCGCGCGCCGGTCTGGGTCGAGCCGGGGATGGCCGACGACACGGTCGCGCTCAGCCTCGGCCACGGCCGCCGCGAGGCGGGCCGGCACGGGACCGGGCGCGGGGTCGACGCCTACGCGCTCCGCCGCGCGGACGCGCTCTGGGTCGCGCGCGACCTCGTGCTCCGGCGCACCGACGAGCGCAGCCGCCTGGCGACGACGCAGGATCACCGCCGCATGGAGGGGCGCGATCAGGTGCGGCGCGGGCTCTCGCTCTCCGACGAGGAGGCGCACCGCAGCCAGATGACGGGGGCGGGGATCGTCAGCGAGCACAGCCTCTACCCGGAGCGGCCGTACCGCGGCCAGCAGTGGGGGATGGTGATCGACCTCGCGACCTGCATCAGCTGCAACGCCTGCACCATGGCCTGCGAGGTGGAGAACAACATCGCCAGCGTCGGCCGCGGCGACGTGCTGAACAGCCGCGAGATGTACTGGATCCGCGTCGACCGCTACTACCAGGGCTCTGCCTCTGACCCCGAGCTGCTCAGCCAGCCGGTCCCCTGCATGCAGTGCGAGAAGGCGCCCTGCGAGGTGGTCTGCCCGACCGGCGCGACCCAGCACAGCAAGGACGGCCTCAACGACATGGCCTACAACCGCTGCGTCGGCACCCGCTACTGCTCCAACAACTGCCCCTACCGGGTGCGCCGCTTCAACTTCCGCTACTACCACGACGCCGAGACCGAGGTGCTCAAGCTCGGGCGCAACCCCGACGTGACCGTGCGCGCGCGCGGTGTGATGGAGAAGTGCACCTACTGCGTGCAGCGGATCCGGCGCGCCGAGATCGCCGCGCGCAAGGCGAACCGGCCGATCGCCGAGGCCGAGCTGCAGACCGCCTGCCAGCAGGTCTGCCCGACGCGGGCCATCGTCTTCGGCGACCTGCGCGACCCGAGGACGCAGGTCTCGCAGCTCCGCGGGCTGCCGCGCCGCTACGACCTCCTCGGCGAGCTCAACACGCAGCCGCGGACCACCTACCTCACGCTGGTGCGAAATCGCAACCCGGAGCTCGGCTGAGGGGGCCATGACGGAGCGCACGGTCCACGAGGAGCCGCTCGTCGACGCTGGCCACACCCTGGCCTCGGTCACCGATCGCGTCGCGGGGATCACGCTGCAGTTCCCGCGGCCCTGGCTCTGGCTCGGGCTCGTCGGCTTCAGCCTCGCCGGCGTGCTGGTCTTCCTCTGGGCGGTGCTGGGCACGCTCTACGGCGGCGTCGGGCTCTGGGGCATCAACATCCCGGTGGCCTGGGCCTACGCCATCACCAACTTCGTCTGGTGGATCGGGATCGGCCACGCCGGCACGCTGATCTCCGCCATCCTGCTCCTGCTCCGCCAGCGCTGGCGCAACTCGATCAACCGCTTCGCCGAGGCGATGACGCTCTTCGCGGTGATGATGGCGGGGCTCTTCCCGCTCCTCCACCTGGGGCGGCCGCAGCGCTTCTACTTCATCGCGCCCTATCCCGACACGATGGGGACCTGGCCGCAGTGGCGGAGCCCGCTGGTCTGGGACTTCTTCGCGGTCGGCACCTACTTCACCGTCTCGCTGATCTTCTGGTACCTCGGGCTGGTCCCCGACCTCGCCAGCGTGCGCGACCGCGCCAGGCGGCGCTGGGTGCAGCGGCTCGCGGCGATCGGCTGCCTCGGCTGGCGCAGCTCGGCGCGCCACTGGCACCGCTACCAGATGGCCTACCTGCTCCTCGGCGGGCTGGCGACGCCGCTCGTCGTCTCGGTGCACAGCATCGTCTCGCTCGACTTCGCCACCGCGCTCGTACCCGGC
>JAKLHH010001092.1 GCA_022710245.1 Myxococcota bacterium | reverse complement strand
TCTTCGACTCGGACTTCTCGGACTTCTCGGCCTTGCTGGGCTTCGTCTCGGCGGCCCCCTTCTCCTTGGAGTCCTTGCCCTCCTTCTTCGGAGCCTCGTTGCCGCTGTTCTTGCCCGCGTAGTCGGTGACGTACCAGCCAGAGCCCTTCAGGTGAAAGGCGCTCAGGGAGACCAGCCGCTCGACCTTGCGCTTGCCGCAGGAGGGGCACTTCTGCACCGGCACATCGGTGATCTTCTGCCACTCCTCGAACTCGTGGCCGCAGCCCTTGCACACGTACTCGTAGATGGGCATGGGTACCTCCAGAGGCGCCCCAGAAGTTAGGCGTTCGAGCAAGTTTGTCAAGAGATCCCGCGGGCGAGCCAGCCCTGCACCGCATCGGGGAGCGGGCCTGCCTGGCCCCCCGCCGGCAAGACGTCGAGATCACGTGAGTTGAACGTGTTCCAGAAGAGGATCCGGCGCCCCCGGCCCGGGCCCTGACAGAACGCGAGGAGCCCGGCCATCGCCTTGCCGGTATAAACCGGATCCAGACGCAGGTCCTCCTGCCCCGCCGCGAGCGCGATGGCCTCTGCCGCCGGCGCGGTCGGGCGGCCGTAGCGCCCGCCGAGGTGACCATGCAGCACCTGGATCGGCGCCGCGGCGGTCACCCGTACGCCGTGCTGCGCCAGGAGCTTGCGGGTGCGCCAGCGCAGCGCGCGGGCCAGGGTCAGGTTCGAGAGCGGCCGCTCGACGACGCGCACCGCCAGCACACGAGCGCGCAGCCCCGCGAGCGCGAGCCCGAGGCTGAGCCCGACCGCCGTGCCGCAGCTCCCCAGCGCGACCACCACCACCTCGGGCTCTGGCAGCTCGCCGGCGGCCACCTGCTCGCCGAGCTCGAGGCCGCCCGCCAGGCAGCCGAGGACGCCGAGCGGCGAGGATCCACCCGGGCCGATGGTGCAGGCCGGAGCCTCGGCGCCCCGGCGGGCGCGGCGCTCGTAGAGCGGGACCAGGAGCCGCGTCGGGCAGGGCGTCAGCACGACGCCGAGCCCGGCGAGGAGCTCGACGTTCCGGCGCACCTCGGGCGTCGTCGGCTGCGGCACCACCACGGCGTGGGTGGTGAGGCCGAGCGCCCGGCCATGCACGGCGCAGGCGAGGACGTGGTTCGAGCCGAGCCCGCCGACGGTGACCAGGCTGCGGCAGCCGCGCGCACGCGCCTCCCCGAGGAGCGGCTCCAGCTTGCGCACCTTGTTGCCGCCGTAGAGCGGGTGGCTCAGATCGTCCTGCTTCAGCCACAGCTCGCAGCCTGCGTGCTCGCCGAGGCGAGCGAGGCGCCTCACCGGCGTGGGCCAGACCCCCAGCTCCTGCCAGGGCAGCGCGGCGAGCTGCGGCAGCCGCCTGAGGAGCGCGGCGTGGCTCATGCTCGCCCGGCGGGCGCGTCACGGCGTGGGGTCACGATGCGGGCTCGGCGTCGTCGGAGACACGCGCGCGGCAGCGCTCAGAGCGCGTCCACCAGCAGGACGGTGATGTTGTCCTTGCCGCCGCGGCTGTTGGCGAGATCAATGAAGCGCTGGCCTACCAGATCGAGGCTGCCGCTGCCGAGGATCCCCGCCACCTCGGTGTCCTGCAGGTAGACGTGGAGCCCGTCGGAGCAGAGCATGAAGCGGTCGCGCGGGACCACGTCGCAGTCGATGGTGTCGACCTGCACGTAGTCGCGGTGTCCGACGGCGCGCGTGATGACGTTCTTGCCGGGCGCGCGGGCGGCCTCCTCGGGAGTGATCAGGCCGTGCTTCAGCTTGTAGTTGATCAGCGTGTGGTCCTCGGTCAGCTGGTAGGCGGCGCCGTGGCGCAGCCGGTAGACGCGGCTGTCGCCGACCTGCGCGACCATGCCGAGCCCCTCGGCGATGAGCAGCGCCGAGACCGTCGTGCTCATGCCGTGGCGGGCGGGATCCTGCTCCGCCAGGCCGAAGACCATGTAACAGGCCGACTGGACGGCGCTCTCCATCAGCCGGCGCACGCCGAAGAGGTTCTCCTCGGTGGGGTCGGCGAGGAAGGCGTCGATCGCGCCGCGGCCCCGCTTGACGAAGCCGTAGGCCTCCTCCACCGCGAGCGCGCTGGCGATCTCGCCCTTGGCGTGGCCGCCGACGCCGTCGGCGACGATGTAGAATCCGATCTCGTCGTCGGCGAGGAAGCTATCCTCGTTCAGCTGCCGCTTACGGCCGACGTCAGACAGGCCGTGTGAGACGACGCGCATTGACCTCTCCCGGTTCCCCCACGGGTTGCACCATATTACACCGAGATGCGGCGCGATCAAATCTCCGGGATCCTGAAGAAACTGTGCTGCCGTCCGGGGGCGCCGGCGCGCGCGGCCGCCCCGCTGCCTCCTCCCGGAGCGTCCCGCAGACGCAACGCGACCTCGCTGTCTCATTCGGAGCGTCCCGCAGCCGCAACGCGACCTCGCTGTCTCATCCGGGAGCGTCCCGCAGCCGCCACGCGACCTCGCTGTCTCATCCGGGAGCGTTCCGCAGCCGCGAGGACCGCGGCCGCTGTCTCCTGGCGGAGCAACACGCGGCGAGCGTGGTCGCTGTCTCCTGGCGGAGCGAGACGCCAGGACCGCAGACGCCGCGCCCTTGTCAGGGCCCCCGCCGCCCCCTATGCTCCCGGCATGGCGAACCCCGACCTTGCGGCACGGCTGCGGAACGAGCGCGACCAGCTGCTGGCGCGCTGGATGGAGGTGACCCTGCGCAGGAGCTGGGCGCTGCGTCGAGCCTCGGGGAAACCCACACCTCAGGAGGGCGAGCGCCTGCCGCTGGAGATCCTGCGCGAGCGTTGTGAGAGCTTCCTCTCCAGCCTGGGCGAGGCGCTGCGGGGAGATCCCCGCCTCGACGTCGGGTCTCCCGCCCTCCGCGAGCCCGTGCAGATGCTCTCCTTCACGGCCGGCTGGATGGCCGGCCGCGGGCTGCCGATCGGCGACGCGGTGGCGCTGGTCCAGGGGCTCGAGGACACCCTCGAGCAGCGGCTGGAGGCGCTGATGGTGGTGGTGACAGAGTCCTACTCCGCCGCCCTGACGCAGAAGGAGCAGGCGCGCTTCCGCGACGCGATGGAGAAGAGCCAGCTCGTCTGCACGCTGCACTCGCGGCTGCCCTGCCTCTTTCTGGTCGGCGATCCCGACCTGCAGGCGCTCGACGACGCGATGGGCAGGCTCCTGATGCTGGCCGTGATGCGCGAGGCGCAGGCGGTGATCGTCGACGCCTCCGGGCTCTTCCGGCCGGAGCCGCTGGTGCGGGCCGTGCTCGCGCTGCTCGAGGGCGACGAGCGGCAGCTGGTCCGCCACCCGATCGTCACCG
>JAKLHH010001091.1 GCA_022710245.1 Myxococcota bacterium | reverse complement strand
GCGATCCCCTGGCTCTTGTTGGCGACCACGGTGCACCCGGTGACGGTGACCCGCGTCCCCTCGAGGATGGCGATGGCGCCGAAGCCGTTGTTGCCGGAGAGGAGCGTGTTCACGATCTCGACCGCCGAGCCGAAGTAGGTGTCGACGCCGCCGCCGGTGCCCTCGTCGACCACGTTGTCGGTGATCTCGCAGTCGACGACCAGCGGGCCGTCGCCGATGCTGGTGCAGGGCTTCTGGTCGCCGTCGTCGCAGAAGGAGGAGATGCCGGCGCCGCACTGCTGGGCGTGATTGGCCGTCACGCGCAGGCCCCGCAGCGTGGGCGCCGCCTGGAAGACCATCACGCCGGCGCCGTCGCGGTAGAAGTCGCTGCTCGAGACGTCGGGCCGCAGCCCCGGCGTGACCGGGTCCGACGGGAAGGCGTAGCCGCCGGTGACGGTGAGGTTCTCGATGCGGGTCGCGCGGGTGATCCCCGCGTCGATGAAGATGACGTGGAGCACCTGCTGCTTGCCGTCGATCACGACCTCCGACGGGGAAGCGCCGTTGCCGCGGATGAGGATGCCGTCCTTCTCCGGCCTCACGACCAGGAAGGCCTCGGCCTTGGCGCTGGCGCTGTACGTGCCGGGCTGGATGCGGACCTCGTGGCCCGGCTGCGCCGCGTCGATCGCTGCCTGGATCGACTCGCCTGGCTTGACGAGGTGCACCTTCGGGTCGGGCGCGTCGCGGAACCCCGCGTCCCGCGCCTGCGACTCCTCGGAGCAGGCCGTGAGCCAGAGTGAGAGCCCGACGAGCAGGGCGAGAGGTCGCATGGTGTCTCCGTGGGCGGATCGATCCCCTCGATTATCACCCGGCGCCGCCAGCAGGGCCAGTCCGCCGCTCGCGCGGCGCTCAGCCGAGCCCCCGCCGCCGCTCCGCCTCCCGCACCAGCTCGCGCAGGACGGGCGCGCAGGGCAGGGGCGCGACCTCGTGCCGCGCGAGGAGCCTGGCCGCCTCGGCGCGGGCGCGGGCGGCCGCCCCGGGCCGACCCTGCGCCGTCCACTCCTCCCACGAGCCGCGGTCGAGGAGCTTCGGCTGCCAGACCTCGCGCATGTGCGCGAGCGTGTGCGCCTCGCCGAGGAAGTGCCCCTGTGGCCCCACCGCGGCGATCGTCTCCACCGCGAGCGCCTCGGCGTCCACCGGGTAGCCCTCGAGGAACGAGCGGAGGAGGTCGTGGAGCTCGCAGTCGAGCAGCAGCTGCTCCTCGGAGAAGACGCGCGCGCTGTGGAGGAGGCCGGCGCCCGGCATCAGCTCCGCGCCGACCAGCTGGCTGACCAGCGCCGAGGCCGCGTTCTCCACGCCCGCCTGCCAGCCGCTCGACTTGGCGCCCGCGGCGTAGGTGCCGATGGCGGCGGGGAGCCCGTGGCGGTGGGCGAGCTGGCAGCCGGCCGCCTGCAGCCAGGTGTCCTCGGGGCCGCCGCAGGCGACGCCGCCGCGGCGCAGCTCCATCATCGTCGCGCTGGTGCCGTAGAAGGTCGGCGCGCCCGGGCAGAGGAGCTCGAGGACGACGACGCCGGCGAGGATCTCGGCGCTGGCCAGCGCCGCGTTGCCGGCCGGCGTGACCGGCGCGGTGCCGCCGCCGATGGTCATGCTCCAGAAGCCGCAGGGGACGCCCGCCTCGGCGAAGACCACCGCGGCCTCGAGCGCGGCGGGCTCGTAGGCGAGCGGGCTCACGCTGCACTGGAAGCTGGAGAGGAGCGGCCTCGCGCGGAGCGCCTCGCGGCCCCCCGCGACCTCGGCGGCCATCGCCACCGCGTCCCGCGCGGTCTCCGGGTCGACCACGGTCATCGCCTGCGCGTGCTTGCTCGAGCAGGTCAGGAGCACCTCGAGCTCGTGCAGCGGCTGCACCGCCGCCGGCTGGTCGCCGGCGCTGACGCAGGGCCAGAGGAGCGAGAGCTGTGGCAGGGCGTCGGCGAGCCGCACCGCGCGCTCGAGGTCGGCGCGCGTCGAGGGCCGCGTCTCGCCGCTCGCGCCGTCGAGGAGCACGGCCGCGCTGCCGTCGAGGCAGAGGTGGCCGGCGCTGCCGTCGAGGAGGAGCTCGTCGCCGCTCCGCGCGTGGAGGCGATACGCGCCCGGCGCCCGCGCGACGGCCCGCTCCACCAGCTCCGGCGGGAAGCGCAGGCGGCCCGCCTCGCGGTCGACCCTCACGCCGAGGTCGGCGAGCTGCTCGAGCCGCGCGGGCGAGAGCGGCGCGTGGACGCCGGTCTCCTCGAGGACGCGCAGGCTCGCGCCGTGGAGCGCCTCCACCTCCTCGGGCGCCAGCAGCGCGTGGCGTTGCTTCCAGCGGACGGGGCGGATCATCGTCGTCTCCTGCGCGGGAGCGAGCGGTCAGGGTCAGCGGTAGAGGAGCTCGAGCCGCGGCGCTCTGTCGGCGGCCGTCGCCGCCGGATCGTCCTTGCTCGTCACGTTGACGAAGTTCCCCACTGGCCCGACGGGGTGGAGCCGCAGCCCCTGGCAGCCGGCGCCCAGCTTGAGGCACTGCTCGATGAACGGGCGCACGTCGTACCGGTTGGTCTGCCAGTCGAGGATGAGCGTCTTGGCGGTCGTGCCGGGGACGAGCTGGAGCGGCGTCGCGGCGGTGAGGGTGGCCTCCTGCCAGGTGCCGGCCACCAGCCCCAGGTCGGCGTTGACGGTCTGGCTCCCCGAGGGCACGTAGAGGCGGAGCCGCGCCTCGACCAGCGCCGCCCCCGGCGGCAGCTGGGCGAGGTCGAAGCGGAGGTAGCCGTCCAGCGTGTGCGTCATCGTCGGCAGCCCGATGGCGACACTGGGCGCGCTGCCGTGCGCGACGTCCACGGCCTGGTTGTCCGTGAAGGTGTCGTCGGTCGGCGGGAGCGAGAGCAGGGGGTGGCAGGCCGCGCCGTCGGCGGCGCACACGGAGCGGCCGGTGCAGCCGCAGGTCTCGCAGCGCTCGACCCCCGCGCCCCCCTCGCGACAGACGCGGCCCTGGCGGCAGAAGCCGTAGGCCAAGCTCGTCTCGCAGTCCGCGTGGCCAGAGACCGGACGGCGGTAGGTGACCGTCACCGAGGGGGGGTGCGCGCCGTCGGCGTCGCTCTCGCGGCTGTAGAGCTCGGCGAAGGCGTCGGTGCTCCCGGTGGCGGTCAGGCGCAGCCCGCGGCAGGCCTCGCGGTGCTTGAGGCAGCTCGCCATCAGCGAGGTGACGTCGATGGTGCTCGGCGTGGTGAGGACCGCGGTGATCAGCTCCGCGCTCGGCGGCTGCCAGGCCTTGAGGATGTCGAGCTCCCCCCACGGCCCGCTGATCAGCGAGATGGTGACGGGGACGCTGGCGCTGTTCG
>JAKLHH010001090.1 GCA_022710245.1 Myxococcota bacterium | reverse complement strand
CGCCTCGACCACGAAGAGGACACTGAAGTATCTTCGACCCTCGCGACGAAGGTCGACGATAGTTCATGGCTGCTCGAGCTTCCCTCCGCCGTCACTGGGATCGATGCGGGCTCCCTCGACGAAAACCGCTGGGGTTTCGTGAGCGGTGCATCGCGCCCGAACCTCCGACCGCCTCGACCACGAAGATGACCCGGAAGTATCTTCGACCCTCGCGACGAAGGTCGACGATAGTTCATTGCGAGCTTCCGTCCGCCGCTGGCGCGATAGGGCGAGCGGCGCTGGCGACCCGAGCGGCGCTGGCGACCCGAGCGGCGCTGGATGCTGGCGGCACGCGACTCGCTACAGGGGCATGACCGACTCGGCCTCCTGCGCCGCCTGGGCGAGCTGCTCGACCTCGATCAGCAGCGAGTCGAGGAAGACCGTGATCTGCGTGTCGGCCTGGACCTCGGCGCTGGCCGGGCTGCTGACGATCTGCAGCACGCGGCTGCGGGTGAGGTCGATGGCGTCCACCATCGACTCCAGCCGGACCAGGAGCAGGTCGCTGCGGGCCGAGAGGCGGCCGCGCTCGGCCTGCAGCGCGCGCTTGTGCCGCACCGCGCGCTCCAGCTCGCGCGCGACGCCGGGCGAGGAGACCGCCCCCAGCCGGCGCTCGAGGGCGGTGACCTGGTCGGCCAGCTCGCGATCGCCCACGCCCGCCAGGAACGCGGAGTTGGCGTCGATCTCCAGCGCGACGCCGAGGAGCGCGTTGCCGCAGCGGAGCAGCCTCGGCTTCAGGCGCCCGAGGAGCTCGGTGCGCGTGCCGACCTCCTCCACCATCGCCCAGAGCGTGGCCATCCCCCGCTCGGCGACGCGGCTCGCCGCGTGGTCGCGCACCGACTGCAGCCGCGAGCTGATCCCGTCGAGGCGCACCAGGAGCGGGTCACGCTTCTCCGGCCGCAGCCGCTTGCGCAGCCGCTGCCAGAGCCCCTCGGGGGGCGGCACGCTGGCCCCGGCCAGGCCCTGGCGGCGCAGCTCCCCGCTGCCGACCGCGATCAGGCTCTGCCGGCGCAGGTCGTCCGCGTTGCCGGCGCCCGCGAGCCGACGGTTGCCGCCGAAGTTGCGCTCCCACCAGGCGCGCTGCCCGCAGCTGGCCACGTGCGCGGCGAGGGCGGCGTCGCTCGGCTGCCCGGCGCCGCAGTACTCGCAGCGGAGCGCGGCCTCCAGCGCGGAGGGGACGAGCTCGGCTGTGAGCTCCTCCTCCTCGAGGACGTCGGGCGCCGCGAAGGCGAGCGCGACCAGCTCCTCGCGCATGGCGTAGCGCCGCGCGAACGCGCGCCGCATCAGCTCACCGAGGGCGCGAGCGCTCATCCCGGCCCGCGAGCGGACCAGGCAGGCGTAGAGGTCGCGGTACATCTCCTCGGCGGTCTGGTAGCGCTTCGCGGGCTCGCGCGCGAGGGCGCGTGTGATCACCTGCTCGACGGGGCCCGGGAGATCCGGGCGGTGCTGCCGCGGCGGCACGTAGTCCGCGTCGCTGACGCGGCGGAGGATCTCCGCCGGGCTGTCGGCCGCGAAGCAGCGCGCGCCGGTCACCGCCTCGTAGAGCACGACGCCGAGCGAGAAGAGGTCGGCGCGCCGGTCCACCCGGCCGTGCGTCTGCTCGGGCGCCATGTAGGCGAGCTTGCCCTTGATGGTCCCGGTCTCCGTGTGGTGGAGCTTGGCCGCCGCGCTGGCGATGCCGAAGTCGACCACCTTGAGCTCGCCCTCGTAGCTGAGGAGGAGGTTCTGCGGCGAGACGTCGCGGTGCACGATGGCGAGCGGCCGGCCATCCTCGCCGAGCTGCTCGTGCGCGGCGTGCAGGCCCAGGCAGGCCTGGCTCACCAGGTGGAGCGCGGCGTCGAGGGGGAGGTCCGGCACCTGCAGGAGCAGCGCCGCCAGGCTCTCGCCGTGCACGTACTCCATGGCGATGAAGAGGTGCCCGGCCGAGCGCTCGAGGCCCATCACCTTGCAGACGTTCGGGTGCACGACGTGCGCTGCGATGGTCGCCTCGTCGACGAACATCTCGACGAAGCGGGGGTCGGCGGCGAGGTGCGCGTGCAGCCGCTTGATCGCCACCAGGCAGCCGAGCTCGTCGGTGGCCAGGTAGAGGGTCGCCATGCCGCCGGAGCCGAGCTCGTGCAGGAGGCGGAAACGACCGAGGGCGCGCTCGCCGGCGGGCACCGGGCGCGAGGACAGATCCGTGTCGGGTCTCACGCGATCGACAATGCGTGGGCGCTCAGGTCGCTGTCAAGGGAGCGCAGGTAGCGCAGGTAGCGCAGGTAGCGCCGGGTGGCGCCGGTACCGAGGGTCGCCGAGGGTCGCCGAGGGTACCGAGGGTACCGAGGGTACCGAGCGCGGAGGGCGCGGGGAGAAGTGGTCAGTAACCAGGACGCCCCGTCGTTGAGGTTGTCGGTATTGCGGGTCGCGGCACCTCCAGGGGAGCCAGGGGAGTGAGTCAGGACGCCCCGTCGTTGAGACCGTCGGTGTGGCGGGTCGTGGCACCTCCAGGGGAGCCATGGGAGTCAGGACGCCCCGTCGTTGAAGCCGTCGGTGCGGGTCGTGGCACCTCCCTCTGCGCCGTGCGCGCCGCGTGCTGGTCGCGGCAGCTCTCCGCCACCGCCCCATGTGCGGGGCGTCGCTCCAGGTGTTGGTCGCGGCAGCCGCCACGTGCGGGGCGCCGCTCCGCCTCGCACGTCCGATCCGTTTTTTTTCGTTCGGGAGGCACTTTCTGCTTGAGATCTACGGCGAGAGACCTCGCCTCGCGTCTGCATCGCGCTGCAGCCTGCGCCCTCTCGACGCGCCAGGCGGCGCTGGAGGCCCGTCCGCGAAGCGTGGAGCGTCGCGAGCGGTCTCGACGCCGCGCGCGCGCTCCTCGGGCCGCACGCAGCGTCGAAAGATCGCACGCTATAGTGGACGCGCGCAAAGACGAGGAGCACGAGATGGAGACGACGACTGCTGGCGAGGAGAGGCGCAGCCTGGAGGAGCTCGAGGCGGAGATCGGGGAGCTCTCGGCTCACATCGACGCGGCGACCTGCCGGCTGCTGCTCGCCCTGGCCGAGTTCGAGAGGCGCGAGGGCTGGACCCGGTCCGGGGCCCGCTCCTGTGCGCAGTGGCTCGCCTGGCGGGTCGGGCTGGACCTGGCGACCGCGCGAGAGCGGCTCCGCGTGGCGCGCGCACTCGAGGGGCTGCCGTCCATCCGCGAGGCCTTCTCCCGCGGCGAGGTGAGCTACTCCAAGGTGCGAGCCATGAGCCGCGTCGCCACGCCGGAGAACGAGCAGGAGCTCCTCGACGTGGCCCGGCACGGGACCGCCCACCACCTCGAGC
>JAKLHH010000109.1 GCA_022710245.1 Myxococcota bacterium | reverse complement strand
CACCATCGGGTAGCTCTTGGCCGCCTGGTAGCTCGGCCCGGCGCCGGCCCGCTCGCCGGTGAAGTAGTTCCACAGCGCGAAGGTCGCGAAGGCCTCGGCGAGGGAGCTCTTCTGGTCGCGCGCGAGGACGCGGTCGACGGCGTCCTGCGGATCGGAGGCGGTGCCCTTCTCGGAGAGCTCGTCGAAAATCGCCGGCAGCACCTTGGCGCCGTGCTTCTCGGCGAGGAAGGCAGGCCAGATGGCGAGCCCGTAGGGGAAGGCGTCGACGGCGCTCGACGACTCGTCGCCGAGCGAGCGCCCCGGCTGCTTGAAGAAGGCGGCGATCGCGGCCTCGAAGTCCTTCTCCTCGGGGAAGACCTGCTCGGTCGCCCAGGTCGCGGTGGCCTCGCTGAAGCCGCGCGGCAGCCCGGTCCGGTACGCGTCCTGGACGGCGTGGAAGAACTCGTGCGAGGAGAGGACCTTCATCCCGTCGAGCGGGGTCGGATAGCCGTAGTAGGCGAAGTCGTTCTCCACCACCATGTAGGCCGCGCACTGCGCCGGGGTGCCGGTCTTGCAGGCCTCGACCACCGCGTAGCCGTCGGAGCTGCCGGCCTGGTCCTGCAGGTAGACGTCGAAGCGGCCGTCGCCGCCGTAGTCCGGGCGGTCGTGGTAGACCGAGTCGTCGAGCGGCGGCCGGAAGCCGAGCTTCTCCACCTCGGTCGCGTAGACGAGGTCGAACTGCTTGCCGAACGACTCGACGAAGTCGGGGACGCCGCTCGAGTCGGCGTCGGCGGCGGCCACCGCGTGCTTGCCCTCGAGGGTGTAGTGGAGCCGGAACTTGCCCCCGGGCGTGTCCCAGTGGAGCACGGTCACGGTCGAGCCGTAGCCGTTGCCGTTCCAGCCGGTCCCGTCCGTGGGGCGGATCTCGAAGGCGTGGGCGCGGAGCTCGGGCGCGGTCGGCTCGCCGCCGCAGGCCGAGGCCGCGACCGCGAGCCCGAGGAGGGCGACTAGCCGGCGGCTCACAGCGTGCTCCAGGTGAAGGTGTAGTTGGCGCTGGTGCCCTTGGCGTCGTAGTAGCTGTCGATCCGCAGCTTGACGTTGCCGCCCTTGGCGAGGCGGACGACGTAGATCTGGTCCTTCGGCGTCAGCTTCATGGTGCTGGTGTCCATCGTGTACCACATGCCGTCGCCGCCCCCGAAGGCGCCCCAGAGGTCGTTCGTCGGGTTGCGCTTCACCTGGCACTTGTCGTCGAGGAAGTCGTCGGGGAGGAAGGCCGCGGCGGCCGGCGCCGTGGTCACCCCCTCGAAGGTCTTGCCGGTGAGGATCGCCAGCGCGCCCTGGCCGGGGCCGCTGTCGCCGCCGTTGACGAGGAGGGTCGCGCGGCGGAAGGCGAGGTCCCAGGCGGTGCTCGTCTTCTTCGCCGTGTAGTCGTCGACGTCGACGCGCTTGCCGTCCGCGAGGGAGACATAGACGAAGGGGTTGCTCTGCGCCGCGCTCATCCCGCCGGCGGTGGCGTCGACGACGGTCTGGAAGACGCCGGCGCTGACCGTGGTGGTGGTGACGGCGCCTGTCGAGGCCTTGCTCTGCGGGTGGACCGCGTCCCGCCACTCGCTCTCGCAGGGCAGCTTCTGCGCCAGGTCGGCGAGCCCGCCGAGGTCGGGGGTGAGCTTCTTCGAGTCCGCCTGCTGCTGCGTGGCGTCGGCCACCGTCGCGTCGGGGGGCGTCGGCTCCTCCTTGTTACCGCAGCTGGCGAGGACGATGAGGACGACCGGGATCAGGATCGCGCGCACGCGCATGAGGAACCTCCACGCTGAGGGCCGGCATTATAGCCGCGCGCCCGCGTCGCTAATAGATGAGGACGCCCGCGCGGCGTGCGGGGTGAGCAGCACGTCTCACCCGCCTGCCCAACGCGCGAGGCATCGCGTATAGTCCGGCTGGCGCCGCTGCAGAGCGCCACGGCGCTCGCTGCTCGCGAGGAGGCCCGTGTACTTTCCGGTCTCGGGGGTCCACGTCTCGCCGCTGGTCCCACCGCTGGTGGGGCTGGCGCTGACCACGCTCTGCTCGCTCGGCGGGCTCTCGGGCGCGTTCGCGCTGCTGCCCTTCCAGGTCAGCGTCCTCGGGTTCACCGGGCCGGCGGTGACCGGGACCAACCACCTCTTCAACGTCCTCGCCAGCCCGGCGGGGATCTACGGCTACCTCCGCGAGCGGCGGATGCTCTGGCCGCTGGCGCTGCTGATCATGACCGGCACCGTCCCCGGGGTCGTGCTCGGCTCCCTGCTCCGCGTCCGCTGGCTCCCCGATCCCCGGCGCTTCAAGCTCTTCGTCGGGCTGGTCCTCGGGCTGATCGGCTCGCGGCTGCTGGCGCGGGTGCTCCGTCCGGGCGGCGGCGCGCCCGCGCCTGCCGGGCGCCTGCTCGTGCGCACGCTCCGCTTCGACCTGCGCCGGCTCGAGTACGAGTACGCCGGGGCGACGCACGGGGTCTCGACGCCGCTCCTGCTCCTGCTCGCGGTGGTGGTCGGCGTCATCGGCGGGGCCTACGGCGTCGGCGGCGGCGCCATCCTCTCGCCCTTCCTGATCTCCATCTTCGGCCTGCCGGTGCACACCATCGCGGGGGCCACGCTCGCCGGCACCTGCGCCACCTCGCTCGTCGGGGTCGGCTTCTTCAGCCTCGGAGGCCACTGGCTGGGCGCGGGCCTGGCCCCGGACTGGGCGCTGGGGGCGCTCTTCGGCGCCGGCGGGCTGGTCGGGATGTACGGAGGCTCGCGGCTCCAGCGGCGCGTCCGCGCGCGGCTCATCGAGGCCGCGCTCGCGCTCGTCGTCCTCGGGCTCGCGGTGAGCTACGTGGCGGGCTTCTTCCTCGGCGCGGCGCGATGGCCCGGCTGACGCTCCTCCTCGGCGCGCTCGCGCTCGCGGGCTGCCAGACGCCGCCCGGCCGAGCGGTCTGGCCGTCCCCGGAGGGCGGGGTCTTCGCCTCCAGCCAGGTGAAGCCGCCGCCCCCGGCGAGGCCGGCGCTCGAGCCGCTGCCGCCGAGCGAGCCGCGCCGGGCCGCCCAGCGCGCCTACTTCGCCGCGCTCGCCGCCGGGCAGGCGGGAGAGAAGGCGGCGCGGCTCCCGCGGGCGGGGGAGGTGCTGGGCGCGGGCGTGCGCGACCTCCGCGCCGGGGCGCTGCTCCACCAGGTGCTCCGCCTGACCGAGGGGCAGGAGGTCACCGTCGAGACGCGGCGGCTCAGCGAGGGGGGAGACACCGTCCTCCACCTCTGGTGGCGCGAGGGCGGGCGCGAGGTGGCGCGCGATGATGACGGCGGCGCTGAGCCAGGCGCCTCGCGGCTGCGCTTCCGGGCCGAGGAGCCGGGGACCTACCTCGCGCTGGTCCGCCCCTGGGCCAGCGAGGACGACGGCCGCTGTGATCTCCTCGTCGACGGCGAGCGGGTCGCCGAGCAGGCCCGCTTCGGCGGCAGCCTGGTCGCGGTCAGCGCGCCCTGCAGCCTCGAGGCGGTGCTCCTCGCGGACGGACAGGCCGCGCTCGCGGGGCAGGCGGTCGAGCCGTGGCCGCCGGCCGGGCGCGCGGCGACGGACCTGCTCCTCGCGCGCCTGGACCCGACCTCCGGCGCGCTCCTCGCCCTCGACGACGACGGCGGGGTGGAGCTGGGCGCGCGGCTCGAGGCCGGTCCCTCCTCCCGGAGCGACCCGCAGGGACGCGAGGAGGGCGCGCCGGCGCTCGCGCTCCTCGCCGCCTACGGCCCGGCCGAGGAGGGCGCCGGCCGCCTGGTGGTGAACGACGCCGCGCTCGGCGACAGCGACGGCGATGGCCTCGGCGACGGCCTGGAGGACGCGCTCTGCACCTGCGCCCTCTCCGGCGAGCGCACCCGCTGCGGCTTCGACTGCAGCGGCGCGGCGAGCCCCGCGGACAGCGACGGCGACGGGCTGACCGACGCCGAGGAGCTCCTCGGCCGGGATCACCCCCGCTTCCCGCAGCTCCTGCCGCGCTGGGGCGCCGAGCCGCGCCACAAGGACCTCTTCGTCGAGCTCGACCTCGCCGAGTGGGTCGACCGCGCGGTGAGCCCGCCGCTCGCGCACTTCGGGCGCAGCCTCTCCACCGATGACGCGCACGCGGCGGCCCGCGCCTTCGCGCGCCTCACCGGGATGGAGAACCCCGACGGCCAGGAGGGCCTGCGGCTGCACCTCGACCTCGGCCACGCCTGCGGCCCGCGGGGGATCGACGAGGTCTGCGGCGACCTCTGCGCGGTGGGCGCCGACGGGGTCCGCCGCTGCGGGCAATCGCGCTACCCGGGGCCGCCCGCCGAGCGGCTCGCGGGACGCGCCGAGGGGCGCGAGCACCTCTTCCACCTCGCGGTCGCCGACTGCCTGGTCTCCGGCGAGGCGCCCGGCGAGCCCGCGGACGAGCTCGAGTACGACTGCGACCGCTTCACCGCGCTCGTCCACGAGCTCGGCCACAACCTCGGGCTCTCGCACCACTACGGCACCTTCACGACGGGCGGCGGCAACTGCAAGCCGAACTATCCGAGCCTGATGAACTACGCCTACTCGGATCAGTTCGAGGGGGGACGCGAGCTGGTCTTCTCCACGGGCGCGCTGGCCGGCGTCGGGGACCTCGACCCGCGTCAGCTCGACGAGACCGCGCGCTACGGCGGCGAGGGCGCCGACGTCTCCTGGCTCGGCGCGCGGCCTTTCTACTTCCCGCTGCACGACTGCCTGGCGCCGGGGCGCGGCTGCCGGGTCGACTGGAACCGCGACGGCCAGCTCGACCCCTCGGTGCGGGCGCACCTCTCGCCGATGCCGGGCTACGGCTTCGTCTGCGAGGGCGAGCACGGCAACGCCCTCGGCTCGGAGAACCTCCCCGCGATCGCCGCGAGCGCCGGCCCGGCCGCCGCCGAGCTGCAGCGCCGCCGCCCCGACGGCACGCTCGCGCCGGCGCTCCACGCGCTGGTGCCCGTCGCGGCGCCGGGCGGCAGCGAGCTCCGCGTCGCCGCCACCTTCCAGGCGAGCGGCGGCTGGGGTGCCTGGCAGGCGATCCCCGGGCCGCTCCTGCGCCCGGACGCGCAGCCCGCGGCCGCGGTGGCGAGCGACGGCGCGTCGGAGCGCCTCTGGGTGGCGGCCTGCCGGGCGGGCGCGCAGCCGATCCTCGTCGCCAGCCTCGACGAGGAGGGCTCCCTCTCGGCGCTCTCGCCGCTCCCCGGGCAGCCGCCCGCGCTGCGCGCGCGCGACGTGAGCCTGGCCGCGCGCGCGGGCGAGCTCCTGCTGCTCGTCCGCGACGACGCGGAGGCCGGTGGGGATCGCGTCTACCTGGCGCGGCGCGCGGCGGCCGGCGCCTGGAGCTCGCTCGAGCCGGTCACCGCCGAGGGCGGGCCGCTCCGCTCGCGGGTCACCCCGGCGCTCGCCTTCGCGTCCGACGGCCGCCTCTACGTGGCGACCGCGGATCCGGACCCGCCCTTCGGCTCCGGGCCGCCGGGGCGCCTCCACCTCTACAGCGCCCCGGCCGAGCAGCCGGCCGCGCTCCGCGACGAGGAGCTCGAGGGCCTGCGCTTCGAGGACGGGGCGCCGGGCCACCAGCACGAGGCGTGGTCGCGGCCCGCGCTCGTCTATGTCCCTCACCGGGGCGGCGACGGACAGCCGCTCGCCAGCGGCAGGGGCGCGCTCCACCTCTGGTGGATCCGCGGCACCCGCACCCGCTACCTCTGGAGCTGGGGCCGCCTCGACGCCAGCGAGGCGCGCTTCTCCCTCGGGCGCTGGCACCACTACGAGGCCTACGGCTACACCGACGCCATCGCCGGCTCGGGGCCGGCGCTCGCGCTGCGCCGCAGCGGCCACCTCGCCGCGCTCCTCGCGCAGAGCGACCTCGAGCCCGGCAAGGTGCGGCACCTGCCGTACGCCGACGGCGTCCCCGACGAGCCGCTCGTCCTGCGCGACCACGACGACCGGCCGCCGATCCGCGCCGGGCTCTGCGCTGGCCTCAACCGCGGCTGCCCCGAGCGCTGCGCGAGGCCCTCGCTGCCCTGCGGCGCCTCGGGCGGAGCGGCGCTGAAGCAGGTCCGCTGCGAGCTCCCGCGGCGCGAGCTCGAGCCCGCGGAGGCAGCGCAGTGAGCGCACGCACCACCCGGCGCTGGCGCCGGGCTGCCCTGGCCGCGCTCCTCGCGCTGGCGGCCTGCAGGCCGCCGCCCGGGACGACGCCCGTCCCGACCGAGGCCGGCCTCGAGGCCGGCGCTGACGCCAGCGCGCCGGCGCTCCGCGTCGAGCTCCTCGCGGTCCGCTCCCTCGGAGCCGAGGGAGAGCAGCCCGCGCACCTCCTCGCCGCAGGCCCCGAGCGGCTCCTCGCGCTGAGCGACCGCGCCGCCTACCTCCTCGATCTGGAGGGCCGGGTCCTCGCGCGCAGCCCGCTGCCCGTCGACGGGAGCGGCGGGGTCCCGCTCGTCGCCAGCGCGCGCTGGGATGGGGTCGGTGCGGGCCTCGTCCTGCGCTGGAGCGGCGGGGGCGGGGTCGCGGCGGGGAGCTACCTCGCGCTCGCCGACGGCGCCGGCGCCTTCACCCCGGGGGCGATGCTGCGCCTCGGCGCGGCGGGTGGTGCCGCGCGGGGCGACTTCGACGGGGCCGCGCACCAGCTGGTCTGGAGCGAGCCCGGCGCGAGCGCGCTCGCGCTCCGTCGGGCAGCGGTGGTGCGCGGCGGCGCTGCGCCCGCGGGCGAGCCTCTGGCCACCCTGCCCGCCGGGAGCGAGCTCGGCGACTGGCGCGCGGCGCCGGCAGCGAGCTCGAGCGCGGGTCTGGCAGGGGACGCCCTCTGCGCGATCGAGGGCGAGGGCGCCTTGCTCCGCCGCTTCACCGGCGACGGCGCGGCGGCACCCGTCGCGCTCGCGCCCGGCGAGCCGGCGGCCGGTCCCTGCCTGCTGGCGCCGGGGGGCGGCGCGCTGGCGGCGGCGTTCAAGCGGCGCGCGCGGCCGCCCGCGCCGATCGACGGCGGCGCCGACGCGCGGCGCGACCTCGGCCTGGGCGCGCTCAGCTTCGACGTCCCGGTGCTGCAGCTGGTGAAGCCCGACGGCACCCGCGCTCCCGCCCCGGTACGACTGAGCGCGACCCCGGGGACGGTCCGCGTCGAGTCGCTCCTCTGGGACGGGGCGCGCTTCCTCGCGCTGGTCGACGCGGTCGGCACTCGCGGCGGGCGGCTCCTGCTGACGGCGCTCGACGCCGGCGGGAGCCTCCTCGCGCGCGACCTCGAGCTCCCCATCGAGGTCGAGCCGGGCACCCTCGTCGGCGGTCGCCTCGTCTGTGGCGCGGACGGCTGCTGGCTCCTCTTCGCGGTGCGCCGTCCCTGGGACGAGGGCGTGCTGCAGCTCGCCAGGCTCCGGCTGGCGGGCGGCTGACCCGCCGGTCAGCAGCGCCGCCGCGGGTCGCCCAAGCGGGCACGCGTGCTCGCCCCCGACCAGAAAAGCGCAGCGGACTGAGAACACCTTCTCTTCACCGACAGGTGTTTGGTTGCGGGTCGCGCCCGTGGAGCTAGCATCACTGAAACCGCTACACGAGCCATCACGGACGCAATGACCCAGCTGGAGGCAGCGATGATCATGACCCCCGAGCCACGCCAGATCACCCCTCGCTGGCGCCTGACCTTCATCCTGGTCCTCCTCGCGAGCTGCACGGGCGACGGGGCGAACGACGAGCAGCCCGCCGGCGGCGCGGGCGGCGTGCCCGGCGGCGCGGGCGATCCCGCCTGCTGGAGCTCGCCCGCCTCGAAGCTCTTCGACCACGCCGTCTGCCTCTGCGACGGCCTCGACGATCTCGGCGCGATGACGATCCAGCCCGGCCCGGGTGAGGCGGCCGCCGACGTCGGCGTGAACGGGCTCGTGCGCCTCACCAACGGCACGCAGGTCGGCGGCTCGGTGGCCGCGTACGGTGGCCTGCAGGCAGTGGGCAACCTGGAGGTGCGGGACGCGGCCTCCAGCGCTGCCGACGTGGCGGTCGCCGGCCGCCTCGACGTGGGCAAGGACCTCTCCGTCGGGGGGAACCTCTCGGGGCTGGGCTGGGTCCAGGTCGGGGGCGCGCTGCGGGTCGCGGGGAGCGACAGCGTCCTCGGCCACAAGGGCGCCGCGTCCGTCGGCGCCTACGCCGCGCCCGCCGGACCGCCGTGCGCGTGCGGCGCCGGGCAGGTGCTCGACGTGGCGGCGGCGGTGGCCAAGGCCAAGGCCGCCAGCGACAACGGGCTGAAGAACCTGCCGACCAGCCTGAGCGACCTCGGGGACAGCGAGCTCAAGCTCTCCTCGGGCAAGTACTTCTTCGATCACGTCGGCCAGGTGGGCAAGATGGTGATCACCGTCGAGGGCACCGTGGCGCTCTACCTCGACGGTGACCTCGACAGCGTCGGCGCCGAGTGGATCACGCTGAAGCCCGGCGCGACGCTGGATCTCTACGTCTCCGGCTCCGTCCGCAGCGTCGGCCACCTCGCGCTCGGCGACGCCGCGCAGCCAGCCGCCTTCCGCCTCTACGTCGGTGGCAGCCAGCCGCTGCTCGTCGGCGTCGGCAACGCGGAGCTCCTCGGCGCCGTCTACGCGCCGACGGCGGTCATCAGCTACGTCGGCCGCACCGTGGTCCGCGGCGGGCTCTTCGGCAAGACGCTGCAGAGCGCGGGCTACCTCGAGCTCAGCTACCAGCGCCCGGCGCCCACGCTGCCCTCGCAGCAGCTCTGCCCGCCGAAGGGCACGCCCGCCGCGCCCACCAACCCGAAGGCCGGCGCGCTGCCCGACCCGGACGCGATCTACGCCGACTGATCGAGGGACGCTCGCCCGCTCTGACTCGAAGAGGTGATCACGCTCGCGGCAGCCGGAAGCGGCGGCCGAGCGAGGAGAGCAGCGCCACCAGCGCGACGACCTCGTCGGTCGCCGCCACCTCGGGCGAGAAGCCGATCTCGGCGAGTGGCAGCGGCCAGCCGTCGGCGTCCGGGCGCGCCACGTAGTGCAGCCCCTCGCCAGGCCAGATGCCGACCCAGCCGTGCAGGAGCTGCAGCAGCGTCGCCTGCAGCTCGGGGTCAGCCAGCGCCGTCGCGGCGCCGGGGCCTCGCGCCCCGTCGGGACGCTCCGGGATGAGCCCGCCGCCGGCCTCGCTGACCTGCAGCTCGCGGTCCAGCTCGGGCGCGACCGTCACGGCGCGGCCGCCCGCCTTGCCCGCGACGCGGAGGCCGCGCAGGCCGCGGCCACGCTGCAGCGTGAGCGGCGGGTCTCCGCTGCCGGGCTCGCCCAGCACCACCTCCAGGCGGTCGACGCCGCGGGCGCCGGTGAGGATGCGCAGCGTGAAGGGCAGCCCGTCCCGCTTGCCGCGCACATGCGCGACCTGCTGGCCCTGGTGCTGCAGCAGCACCGCCTCCCCGGCCGCCTCCGGCCGTGAGCAGGCCGCGGCCAGGCGCGGGAGGAACTCGCCCCAGGCGGCGGGCGTCGGCCCCGCGCCCTCGGCCCAGCCCGGCATCGTCGCCGGCGCCTCCCCGTCGGCGCCAGCGGCGATCGCGGCGCGCATCACGGTCATCAGCCCGGTGAGCGTCAGCAGCAGCTGGTAGGGCGCCTGCAGCTGGAAGCCCGAGGTCCCGAGGAGGAGGAGCCCCAGCGCGGTCTCGCGCTCTGGCCCCTTGCGCAGCGCCAGGGTGGCGATGGTGAGGACAAAGAAGAAGAGCGCCGAGAGGTGCATCAGCACGTGCAGCGACGGCGGCGGCACGTTGAGCCCGAGGCCGTGGTAGGCGGCCTGCACCGCCTCGGGGTAGTGGTAGCGGATCAGCAGCGCGACCGCGGCGGTGACCAGCGCGGCGGCGGTGACCGGGATGGGCGAGAAGAGGCTCGAGCGCCTCGGGAAGGGGGCGAAGAAGAGGAAGGACGCGAAGGCCCCCACCACGACCATGTTCTCGGCGATCTCGAAGAGCTGCGCCGGCAGCTCGCCGAGGCGGCCGGAGGGCGCCAGCGCGGGGAGCTGCTGGGTCAGGGTCCAGTAGCAGTGGAGCAGCAGCGGGCCCACCAGGCAGATGACGCCGAGCTTGGCGCGCAGGGCCGCCGGCCGGCGGAGGAAGCCGACGGTGAGCCCGAGGACGAGCAGCCCGAAGGCGGTGGCGAGGTGCGGGGCGACGCTCTTCGGCAGCGGCACCACGAGCCCCATCCCGGCGAGCGGCAGGAAGAGCGCGGCCAGGAAGGTGAAGACCATCCGGTCGGGCAGCCGCAGCAGGTTGCGGTCGCGGAGGAAGATGGTCGCGCCCCAGCTGAAGACGCCGAAGCCGAGGAGCCCGGTGAAGTGCTGCGTGAAGGGCGCGCCGCTGCCGAAGAGCAGCGCGCTCAGCTCACTCTGCGGCGGGCCGGCGAGGCGCGTGGCGACGCGGTTGAGCAGGAGCTCGACCAGGGCGCTGATGGCGAGGAGCAGGACGAGCGGGAAGCGAGAGCGAGAGGCGGCGGTCAACGAGGCACCGCCTCGGCCCGCGTGAGCGCCGCCGGATGGATCAGGGCCAGAGCGAACCACGACATGGCGGCATTCTATCCCAGCCAGGCGCGGCCATCCATCGGGGACGCCGTGGCCGCGCGAGCCGAGAAGTTGCCCCTCGTGGTGCACGCCCGTACCCTGGACGCAGCGCACCGTAGCGCACCGCGCGGAGAGCCCCATGCGCCTCGTCCTCGTCACCCTGGTCCTGCTCCTCACCGCCCTGCCCGCCGCCGCGCGGCGGCCCGCACCCGCCCCTGGCCCGGCGTCGGTGCGCGGCGCGCCGGTCATCGTCCTCGACCCGGGGCACGGCGGGACCAACGCGGGCGCGCTCGGCCCCGAGGCCGGCGTCCTCGAGAAGCGGCTCACCCTGCAGCTCGCCGAGCGCACCGCGGGAGAGCTGCGGCGGCTGCTGCCGGCGGCGCGGGTCATCCTCACCCGCACGCGTGACGAGTACCTGACCCTCGAGCAGCGCGTGCAGCGCGCGAACGCGAGCCGGGCCGACGTCTTCCTCAGCCTGCACTGCAACGCCTCCGAGAGCCGCGGCCGCGAGGGCTTCGAGAGCTTCATCCTCAGCCGCGACGCCTCGGACCAGGAGGCCGCGCGGCTCGCGCAGCAGGAGAACGGCGGCGCGGCGAAGCTCAGCGCGCCGCGGACCCGCGAGGGCGCCCTCCGCGCGATCCTCTCCGACCTGCACCAGGCGAACGCGCACCTGCGCTCGCTGATGCTCGCTCGCGCCGTCGAGCGGCAGCTCGTGGCCGTGCGCGGTCAGCCGCGCAGCCGGGGCATCAAGCAGGCGCCCTTCGACGTGCTGATGGGGCTCCGCATGCCGGGCGTGCTGGTCGAGGTGGGCTACATCGACCACCCGGTGGAGGGGCCGCAGCTGGCGGACGCGTCGGTGCAGCAGCGCCTCGCGCGCGCTCTCGCCGTCGCCGTCGGCGAGCACCTGGCCGCTCGCTCGGTGTCGGCGGTCTCCCGGCGCTGAGCCACGGCGCTGATCAGCCGATACTGCTGACGGCAAGGCTGCAGCAACGCGTTTGACAAACCCACCCCGATCGCATACCAGAGCCCGCATGAGAGTCGACGGCCGCCAGCCGGACCAGCTCCGGCCCATCCGCATCACCACCGGCTACCAGCGCTTCGCCGAGGGATCGGCGCTGATCGACTGGGGCGAGACCCGCGTCCTCTGCGCCGCCTCCATCGAGGAGGGCGCGCCACCCTTTCGCGAGGCCTCGGGCGGGGGCTGGGTGACCGGCGAGTACGCCATGCTGCCCCGCTCGACCTTCACCCGCAAGGCGCGGCGGCAGGGCGGGCGGGAGACCGAGATCCAGCGCCTGATCGGCCGCGCGCTGCGCGCCGCGGTGGACCTCGACGCGCTCGGGCCGCGCACCATCACCGTCGACTGCGACGTGCTGCAGGCCGACGGCGGCACGCGCGTCGCCGCCATCACCGGCGGCTACGTGGCGCTGGCGCTGGCCGTGCGCGGGCTCCAGCAGCGCGGGCTCCTCGAGCGCGAC
>JAKLHH010001089.1 GCA_022710245.1 Myxococcota bacterium | reverse complement strand
CGAGGAGACCGAGGCCCCCGAGGAGACCGGGGCCCCCGAGGAGACCGGGGCCCCCGAGGAGACCGGGAGCTCGTGCAGGCCGCTCAGCTCCCGCAGCACCTCGGCGTCCTCGACGACCTCCTCCTCGTCCTCGGGCGCGGGCTGCTGGCCCGCCGCGAGCTTCGCCTCTCGCCGGCGTCGCCGCTGCTCCGCCGCGTAGAGGAGCACCTCCTCGGCGAGGCCGAGCGCGAGGTAGGCCGACATCAGCGAGACGAAGATGAAGGAGGCGCGGAGCTTCATCGTGATGAGGATGCTGCCGCTGACGATGAGGAAGATGACCGCCAGGCTCTTGCGGGTCAGCCGGAGGTCCTTGAAGGAGCGGAACCTCACGCGGCTGATCATCAGATAGGAGAGGATGACCACCAGCGCCGCGATGCCGCCCTGTGCGTAGACCTGCAGGCCGCCCACCTGGTGGTGCACCACGACGAGCGACACGAGCACGCCGGCGGCAGCCGGGATGGGGAGCCCGAGCATGTACTTGCCCGGCGGCCCGTCGTGCTGCGTCGCGAGGATGTTGAAGCGCGCCAGTCGCAGCGCCCCCGCGGCGAGGAAGAGGAAGGCGATCGCCACGCCCCAGAGGCCGAACCGCGTGAGCCCCCACTTGTAGACCAGCATCGCGGGGGCGGCGCCGAAGGTGATCACGTCGGCCAGGGAGTCGAGCTGCAGCCCGAGCGCGCTCTGCGTCTTGGTCAGCCGCGCCACGCGGCCGTCGAAGGTGTCGAAGAAGAAGCCGAAGCAGATGGCGAGCGCGGCCTGGTAGAGCTGCTCGATACGGGCGTCGCCGGCGCAGAGGGTGAGCGCGAAGAACCCGCAGAACACGCTGGAGAGCGTGAAGAGGTTGGGGAGGATGAAGAACGTCTTCCGGAGGTTCATCGGCGCCGCGAGTATATCACGGGCCTGCGTCGCCTCGGCCCGGGGCGTCGGGGCCCGGGGCGTCGGGGCCCGGGGCGTCGGGGCCCGGGGCGTCGGGGCCCGGGGCGTCGGGGCCCGGGACGTCGGGGCCCAGGGCGTCGGGGCCCGGGGCGTCGGGGCCCGGGACGTCGGGGCCCAGGGCGTCGGGGCCCGGGGCGTAGGGGCCCGGCGCCGCAGCGGTCGGCGGGCGGCGGAGCAGCTGGCGCGCGAGCAGGGCGAGCAGCACCGCGGCGGCGAGGCGAGCGGCGAGCGCACCCGGGTGCTCCGACAGCCAGCCGAGCTGCCCGAGCGCCGCGCCGACGCCCACCTCGAGGAGGTAGGTGAGCCCGACCAGACCGGCGGCCGCGGTGGTGGGGCCGAGGCCGAGGGAGGGCCTGAGCAGCCTCGCGGCGGCGAGGAGCGCCGGCGCCTTGAGCAGGTCGAGGACCGCCACCGCGAGGAGCAGCCGCCCGGCGACCGAGCTCGGCTGCAGCCGCGCGGCGAGCCAGACCCCGAGGCGAGCCGAGAGGAGCACGGAGAGGAGGAAGCAGGCGATCGCCGCGCAGAAGAGCAGGCTCCAGTCGCGGGCGCGCCGGCGCAGGCTCATGGTCAGAGGAGCACTCGCACCAGGCAGAGCCCGTGCGGCGGCAGCGTCATGCCGGCCTCGGGGCGCACCGCCCGCCCGAGGAGCGAGGCGACCTCCTCTGGCGGGCGGACGCCCTGGCCCACCTCGACCAGCGTCCCGGCGATGATGCGGACCATGTTCTTCAGGAAGGCGGTGCCCTCCACGTCGAGGTGGAGCAGCGGCGGCGCGGCGCTCACCGTGCAGCGGTAGAGCGTGCGCACGGTCGTCAAGCGCTCGCAGCTCGCCGAGCGGAAGGAGGCGAAGTCGTGCGTGCCCACCAGCGCCTGCGCCGCGCGCGCCATCGCCAGCACGTCCAGCCGCCGGTGCAGGTGGAGCGTGGTCGCGACCTGGTCGGGCGGGCGCACGCGCTGGTTCCAGATGCTGTAGCGGTAGTGCTTGCCGTGGTTGTGGCGCCGCGAGTCGAACTCCAGCGCGACCTCGTCGACGGAGAGGATGGAGATGTCCGGCGGCAGGAGCGCGTTGAGGCCGCGGTGGAAGGCGCCCACGCTGATCGCCGACTCGGTGCGGAAGTTGACGAGCTGCCCCGCGGCGTGGACCCCGGCGTCGGTGCGGCCGGCCGCGCGCACGCGGATCGGCGTCTGCGTCATCTCGCGCAGCTTCTCCTCGAGGACGCCCTGCACGGTCGGCGCGTTCGGCTGGATCTGCCAGCCCGCGTAGCGCGTGCCCTGGTAGGCGATCACCAGGCGCAGGTTACGCACGCGGTGCCTCTGCTTGCAGCGGTCACGATCCCCGCAGGCTTCGAGGACACGGACCTAGAACTCGAGCGCGAGGCCCGCGGTCCAGGTGGAGTCGCCGACGTGGAGCGCGGTGGAGGAGCCGAAGTTGTCGGCGCGGTAGAGCGAGTACTCGAAGAAGAGGTAGGTGTGGTTGATGCCGAGCTCGACGTCGAGGGTCTTCGCCGCGTTCGGCTCCAGGACGTCGAGGAGGAAGGCGCCGCCGGCGTGGAACTCCCAGCCGAAGGTGCCGCCCTTGACCGTGTCGGAGCCGGCCTTGGTGATCCACCAGACGTTGTAGTTGAAGCCGAACTTGGCGTAGGGGATCAGCGGGACGCGCCAGCGCTGCGCCAGGTAGTCGAAGCGATAGATGGCGAGGATCGCCATCGGCAGGATGGAGATGCTGGTCTCGGTGGCGGAGGTCTTGGTCGGGTCCTCCTTCAGCAGGGCCGGGGCGCTCTTGGTGAAGTAGCCGAGGCGCCCGCCGACGGAGAGCGTGCCGAAGCGCTGGAAGAGCTCCACCTCGAGCTCGCCGCCGAAGAGCAGGCCGGCGCCGTGGAAGATGCTGTCGTACGGCGTCGCGCCGTTGAACTCGCTGTCGATCGCCGGCGTGTACGAGCCGAAGCGGAGCTCGAAGAGGAAGCGGCGCGGCGACTGGTAGCTGGCCTTCGCCTGCTCGAGCGTGTCGTCCTCGGCGTTCCCGCGCGGCGGCGGGAGCGCGGCGTCGACCTCGGGCGCACGAGCGGCGCCGCCCAGGTCGGGCGGTCGGGCGGAGCTGCCGCGACCCGCAGTGGCCAGCGGGCGAGCCTGCGCGAGCGCGGGGACGGCGCCGGCGCAGAGCGCCAGCAGGCAGAGCACGGGGCGCAGTCGGGGAGTAGCAGCTCGGCGAGTCATGCGCGACCTCCTGCCTTCGCGGCCGAGGCGCGGTCGCGCCGTCGCCAGATCAGCAACCCGAGCAGCCCGCCCACCGCGAGGAGCACGAGCGTCTTCTGCAGGGGCGAGGTGTAGAGGTGGCCCGCCGCGGCGAGCGTGACCGGCCAGAGCAGCCCGC
>JAKLHH010001088.1 GCA_022710245.1 Myxococcota bacterium | reverse complement strand
GCGCGACGGCCGAGTCGAGCGCGCGCGTGGTCCACCACAGCTTGTCGCTCTCGTTCACCGAGGTGTAGAGGCCCACGCCCTCCGCCTGATCGACGAAGTCGCGGCTGGTGGAGGAGAAGAGCACCGCGACCGGGTTCGCGCTCTCGGCCGCGTGGAGCTCGGGGTGGCTGGCCAGCCAGCCGAACATCCGCTGGCGGTAGTCGGGCGCCACGCAGGTGTTCATCACCGGGATCTTCGACTCGTAGGGGCAGACGCCGGCGACCACCGCCAGCGCCATCACCGGCTCGGCGTCGGCGGGCTCGAGCCCGTAGCAGAAGATCCAGGAGGGGCGCGGGGCCGCGGCGCCGCGCCCGTGCCGCATCATCACCGCCATCGAGATCCAGTCGTCGGGGGTCGCGCTCCGCATCGCGGTGGCGTCGCTCACCGCGTCGACCTCGAAGACGCGGTACACGCCGCCGTCGTCGGCGGCGGCGCCGTCGAGGCCCTGCACGGTGCCGGCCGTGTAGTCCATGGTGACGGTCTCGATGATCACCTCGAAGTCACTGCGCACGGCCTTCGCCGCCTGCAGGATGCGCTGCTCGAGCTGCCAGATGAGGCGGTGCCGCCAGGCCACCCAGCGGCGGAAGGTGAGGCTCCCCCAGTCCGCTTGCTTGGGAGCGTCGAGGCCGGTCTCCTGCTTGAAGAGCGCGTTGCAGCTCGCGTTGACGCAGGGCCAGATCCCGACGATGTCGGAGAGGAGCGGGACGTCCCCCCAGAGTCCGTCCAGGGAGGTCCTGGCGAGGACGCCGACCCGGTTGCAGAAGTAGGGGACGTACCCGCTGGTCGGGCACATCCACGAGCTCTCGGCGCCCGGCTCCACCCAGAAGACCCGGCCGCCGCCGCCGATGAAGGTGTTCGGCTTGCCGTCGAGGCCGATCTGCAGCCAGTCAGGGTGCTCCTTGGCCATCGTGTGCGGCGTCTTCTCGGCGTCGGCGGTGAGCACCTCGAGGGTCGGCCAGTAGGCCACGGCCCGCATGCCGCGCGCGTGCGCGCCCTGGGCGATCCGGTCGAGGGCGTCGGCCATCGTGCGGAACTCGTCGTCGGTCAGGTAGGAGGAGAGATCGAGGTCGAGCTCGACCACGCTCACGTGCTGGTCGGCGAGCGCGTCGAGGCTCTTCTTGATCTCGCAGTTCGGCTGGTCGAGGTAGAGCTCGAGCCCCGCGAGCCGCGCGCCGCGAAGCCAGTCGGCCGGCGGCGTGCGCGGCGGCCCCTCGGGGATCAGCGAGCACTCCTGGGAGATCGGCTCCACGCAGCCGAGGAGGCCGCTCCCGGCCGCGGCCGCGGCGACGCCCAGCGCGGCACCTCCGCGGAGCAGGTCACGTCGACTCAGGCGGCGATCGCGCCAGCGTCCAGCCATGCTACCCTCCCGAAATGGACTCTCGACTAGTACTATGGTTTACGGCCCTCTGCCTAGTCACCGGCGCCTGCTCGAACACGCCCGCGGCGCCCGGTCGGGACAGCGCGTCCGACGGCGTCACCACGAACGACCGCGGGAAGGGAACAGAGGCGATCGCCTCGGACGGGAAGGTGAGCGGAGATCTCCCGCTCAACCCGAGGACGCCGACGAACCTCACCACCGACAGCCTGGAGGACGACCAGAACCCGGCCTGGTCGCCCGACGGCAAGCGGCTCCTCTTCACCTCGATGCGCGGCGGGGACTTCGACCTCTGGCTGATGAACGCGGACGGCTCGGACGCGAAGAAGCTGACCGGCGCCAGCGGTCAGGACGAGGTGAACCTGCCGGGCACCGTCTGGTGCAAGGCGACCGATCGCATCGTCTACGCCTCCGACGCGGGCGGCGGTGACGCGATCTGGACGGTCAAGGCCGACGGCAGCGGGGCGAAGCAGGTGGTCTCGGCGGGCACGGCCACGGACCTGGAGCCGAGCTGGTCGCCCACCTGCGACCGCATCGTCTTCCAGTCGACCCGCGAGGGCGGCTCCAAGATCTTCGTGATGAAGGCCGACGGGGGCGGGATCAAGCGTCTGACCAGCGGCGAGGACTGGCAGCCGAACTGGTCGCCCGCCGGAGAGAAGATCGTCTTCCAGTCCAAGCAGGGCGGGACCTGGAAGCTCTTCGTCATCGAGGCCTCCGGCGCGGGACTGCGGCAGCTCACGAGCGGGGAGAGCGAGGACACCGACGCGAGCTGGAGCCCGGACGGGCGGTACCTGGTCTACTCGACCGACGTCGGAGGCTCGGCGGGCGCGCGCATCGCCGTCCTGGACACGGTGACGCCTGGCGCCCAGCCGGTCCTCATCACCACCGGCGCCACCTACGACGGCGCTCCGGCCTGGTCCCCCGACGGCCGCCGCATCGCCTTCGAGTCGGACCGCAGCGGCAACCTCGACCTGTGGGTGGTCGAGCTCCACTGACCGCGCGACTCGAACGAGGGCTGCCTCGACCTGTGGGTGGTCGAGCTCCACTGACCCCGCGCTACTCGAACGAGGGCTGCCTCGACCTGTGGGTGGTCGAGCTCCACTGACCCCGCGCTACTCGAACGAGGGCTGCCGTCCGGCGCGGAGCCGGGCAGGCTCCCGCTCCGCGACCGCGGTCGCGACCCGCTGCGCGCCCACGGCCAGCGCGAGCCCGGCGAGGACGTCGACCGCGTAGTGCCAGCGGAGCAGCATCGTCGAGGCGATGATGTTCAGCGCGAAGAAGACCGACAGCGGCCAGAGCAGCCGGTAGGGCTGCTCGCGGCGGTGCCGCAGCGCGTGGAGCGCGAAGAGCGAGGGGAAGGCCGTGTGCAATGAGGGGAAGACGTCGAGCCCCGCGCCGGCGCTGCCCACCAGCGCCTGCACCTGGCGCCACCAGAACCCGCCGTCGACGGCACGCGCGAAGGTCAGGTGCGCGCAGGGGCCCACCGCGGGCACCAGCACGTAGGTGAGGTGGCCGACGAGGCCGACCAGGGAGCCCGCGAGGAGGAGCTCGTGCAGGCGGCGGCCGCGGTCGAGCGCCGCCGCGCCGAGGAGGTTCGCGGCCATCAGCCAGACGTAGCTGAAGTAGAAGAACGAGAGCCAGGCGGCGAGCCCGGGCGTCAGCCACGGCGCGAGGAGGACGGCCGGCGTCTCGCCGAGGAGCGCGCGATCGAGCGCGAGGAGCTGCGCGTCGAGGAGGCGCGGCCGCAGGCCAGGCAGCAGGGTGCCCAGCTCGAGGTAGGAGAGGAAGACGCAGGCGACCGAGAGCAGGCGGTAGAGCCCGGCGCGGAGGCGCCCCGCGGGGAGGAGCTCGCCGCGGCAGAGGAGCACCATGGCCACCGAGAGCGCGAGGAGGCCGGTGGCCAGCAGGCACGCCCGGTGGGCGAGGG
>JAKLHH010001087.1 GCA_022710245.1 Myxococcota bacterium | reverse complement strand
CGAGCTCGACCGGCTGGTCCTGCGCGCGCTGGACAAGGACCGCGCCAGCCGCCACGCCAGCGCGGCCGAGCTGCGCGGGGAGCTCGAGCACGTACTGGCGGGCGCTCCCACCGTGGGTGGGTATCAGCTCGCGCAGCAGGAGGCAGCCTCGCCCCGCTCGCCGCGGTCCCAGGGGAAGCGGACGCGGACGCGGCCATACCGATCGACGTACACCTCCTCGCCGGGTGGGCCGACCACCACTGCTGTCTCGACGCCGGCCACGGATGGCCGCCGCGTCACGCGTCGGGGACGCAGCGGCGCGTCCGCGGGCACGGCGACGAAGCTGTTGCCGTAGCGGGCTGGCGCGTGCCTGCCGTCGCGCGCGCCCGGGTCGCGGGCGCCGTGCGTGACCTCGATCAGCAGCACCTCGCGGTCCGGTGCGCCGGGCGCCGCGAGCGTGAAGCGGCGGCCTGGCAGGAAGCGCGCGCAGGTGCTGCCGCCCACCGCGCAGCGACGGTACGCTCGCAGCTCCTGCAGCCGCACGCCTGCCAGCCGCTCCCCGAGGAGGCCCTCGGTGAACTCGCCCGGGTAGTCGTAGACCTCGGGCCCGCGCTCCTCGCCGGCCGTGCCCTCGGTCACCGCGCGCGCGGCGCCCGGAAGCTGTGATCGCGCAGCGTGACCCGGGTCGGGCGCAGCTCCTCGCTCCAGGCCAGCTTGTGCACGGCCTCCTGCCCCGTCGGCGGCCGGGGCAGCACGCGGAGCCGCGTCACCCCGTCGAGCCGAGCGAAGGAGGCGAGATCGTCGGTGAAGAAGGTCGTGAGCTCGTCCCCCACCTGCTCGAGGTGATAGGAGATGCCCTCCTCCTCGAGGAGCCGGCAGACGAAGTCCCAGTCGCTCTCCCGGTACTGCACGCAGTAGTCGCGGGGCGCGAGCTCGGTCCGCAAGCGCCAGCGGCAGGGGCCGACGGCGCCCCCGGCGAGCACCTCCTCGACGATCTGGCGCGTGGTCCGATCCTGGAAGACTCGCAGCCGGCGGGAGAGCGCGAGGCGAAGGTGCGGCGGGGAGAGGTGCAGCGTGCAGCGTGTCGGCGCCGAGGACGGCGGCGTATCCACCTGCGAGATCATCCCGCGCAGCGTGCGCAGGGCGCCGGCCTGGCCGACCCAGCGGAGGCAGGCGCTGGCGCCGACGAGGGGCTCGAGGGTGAACGCCGGGTCGCAGCTCACCGAGAGCTCGCCGCGGAAGAGCTCGGAGATCCCCTCGCTCAGGGTGAAGCCCAGCAGCGAGAGGGGCGCGCTGAACCCTTCGATGGCGAGCTGGAGACGGGCGCCTGGCAGGGAGAGCGTCATCGCCTCACTGCGGTGCAGCTCGCGTGCCGGTCGCGATCCCGCGGACTTCGGCGGTGGGGACGCAACCGGTTGCCTGCCGCGGGCCACCCGTGGCCGGGCGCTGGCGCGGTGGTGGCCTGGGACCCGGGCGCTGGCGCGCCGGCGCTGCGGCTAGTCCGCGAACGCGCGCTCGATCATCGAGCGCGGCAGGAACATCAGCCCCACCGAATGAATGATCACGTCGAGGCGCGTGAGCACGACGAGGTGGTCGCGCTGCGCGGCGGTGAGCCCGGCGGCTGCCTCGCAGCTCTGCGGCTGCCCGCCGGCGCGCACGATCTCGTCGACCCAGGCGAGCGCCGCCGCGGTCTCTGGCGCGAGCTGCGCGCCTTCGCCGCGAAGGGCCGCTTGCACCTCCGCCTCGCCCATGCCGGCGCGCTGCGCCAGCGCCGGGAAGAGGGCGCGGCAGAGGGGGCAGCCGAGGAGCTTGGCCAGGCGGAGCTGGATGGCGATCCGCGTGGACCCGGCGAGCCGTCCGTCGCCGCGCAGGCCGTCCAGCAGCTGCGCGCCGCCGAGGATCACCGCCGGGGCGTGCGTGAGGAACGTCTGTCCGAGGTGCGCGAGGGTGTAGGGGCCCGGTTCGTTGAAGCCTTGGTCTTCCATGGAAGCCTCCAGGTTGATCGCTAGCCGGGCGCGGACCTCTCGTGTCGCCCCGCCCGGCGGTCCCGTCGCCAGGCGAGGAGCAGGCCGAGGAACAGCGCCCCCAGTCCGACCCAGCCCACGCCGCGGGTCACCGCCGCGACCGCGCGATCCGACTGGAGCGCCTGCCAGCGGGAGAAGATGAAGGCCCAGTCGTGCCCGCCGCCGCCGACGAGGGGCAGCACCTGCGCGCGCGCGTCCGCCATGTAGCGCGCGATGTTGAAGAGGTTCTCGAAGACCCAGGCGCCGCAGAGCGCGGCGGCGAAGAGGTCGCGTCGCCAGGTGAAGATGCCGGCGGCGATCAGCGGAAAGGTGAGCTGGCCGAGGGTGCCGCCGTAGAGCGCGAGGGTCTGGCCGAAGATGCCGTAGAAGAGGTGGCCCGCCTCGTGGAAGGCCAGGTTCGCGTGGTCGAGGACGGCGATGAAGCCGCGCTCGCGGTTGAAGAGGATGATCAGGGCCAGCAGCCCGAGGAGGCTGGAGGCGACGATCAGCCGCGTCGTGCTCACCGGCTCCCAGAAGGGCTCGCTCGCCTGCGCGGGCTCGCGACGCGCCGTGGTCACCTAGCGCCGCCCCGCCCGCTGCTCGAGCTTCTTGATGATCAGGCGCTTCACCGAGGCGCGCACCTTGCCCGTGCGCGTGAGCTGGCGGAGCTCGTTGTCCGAGAGGTGCTCCATCACCTTGGTCACTTGCGGCAGCGTGGCCTTCGGGTGGCAGACGATGTTGCGCGCCACCGCGCTGTGGCGGAGCCACTCCTGGCTCGAGGCGATGCGCTTCAGCAGCGCCGCGTCGATGCTGCCCAGGCCGGCCAGCGCGGCGACCTCCTCGGGCGTGATCTGCGGGTTGGAGAGGAGCACGTTGTGCAGCGTGGCGTCGATCATCCGCAGGATCAGCCCGCGCGCGGGGCGCTTGCCGTACTTGGCCACCCGCACCTTGTCCGCCATGTTCAGGCTCCCCCACTCGGCCTGCAGCTTCTCGACCGGCCAGGTCAGCGGGCCCATGGTGCGCACGGCCGGCTCGTCGAGGGACGGCGCCTCCTCCGCCGGCGCCTCCGCCGCGGCGAGCGAGACCTGCGGCGGCTGCGCCTGCTGCGAGCCGTCCACCTCACCGGCGAGGTCGCCCGCCAGCTCCGGGTCGAGGAGCCGCACGACCAGCCCGAGGCCGGGGATCGCCTGCACCACCTCGGCGGTGAGCTCGCAGCGCTCCTCGGGGAGCTGCACCTCGAGCTCGACGCGCTCGAACTGCTGCACGGCGGGGAGCTCGCGCAGGGCGAGGAGGAGGGCGCCGCGCGCGGCGTGCTCCTGGAGGTGGCTGGCCAGGTCGGAGGCGGAGCGATACGCGACGGAG
>JAKLHH010001086.1 GCA_022710245.1 Myxococcota bacterium | reverse complement strand
TTCGGTGCAGACCCTCCGAGACCTTGCACACAAGGTCCTGCGTGACCGGCGCGTCACTCGCTCTTCCTCTCGCCCCGCGGCTGGACTGCGCGGAGGGCCTGGCTGGATCGCCCCTTGCTTCTTGTTCGCTGTCGCCACCAATGAGGCTCCAACTTCTTGCATGACTGGTTCAGCCCATAGCACCCAGCCAACGCCTCCCACCCCTCGGCGGAGGCGGTTCGCCAAGACCACCGAGCGGCTGGCCGCCTACTTCCGGCCCAGCAACAAGCAGACCTTCTCTCGCTACCAGCTGCTCTTCCGGCTGGCGTCGGGTGGGATGGCCAACATCTACGTCGGCCGCCTGCTGGGGACGGCCGGGTTCCAGAAGCTGGTGGCGGTCAAGATCATTCATGGCCACCTGGCGGAGGACCCCGAGTTCGTCAAGATGTTCATCGACGAGGCGAACATCTCCTCCCGCATCTCGCACCCGAACGTCGTCCAGATCCACGAGCTCGGCCTGTTCCAGCGCCACTACTTCATGGTCATGGAGTATGTCGAGGGCGAGAACCTCAACGCCCTGCTCCGGCGGACGCAGCCAGACTACTGCTGCGCGGCACGCCTGATCGCCGAGGCCGCCGCCGGGCTCCACGCGGCGCACACGCTCTGCGACGAGCGCGGGCAGGCGCTCGAGGTGGTCCACCGCGACATCGCGCCCGACAACATCATCGTCGGCTACAACGGCACGGTGAAGGTCGTCGACTTCGGCATCGCGCGCGCTCGTGACGCCGCGCACTCCACCAGGCCGGGTACGGTGAAGGGCCGCTTCAGCTACATGGCGCCCGAGCAGGCGCTGGGAAAGCCCACCGATCATCGCGCCGACATCTTCTCTCTGGGCGTCGTGCTCTACGAGCTGGTCACCCGCCAGCGCCTCTTCAGGGGGCAGACCGACGCCGAGACCCTGCGCGCCGTCCTCCGGGCCAAGGTGCCGCCGCCCTCGAGCGTCGATCCCGGGGTGCCGCCCGAGCTCGACGCGATCATCCTGACGGCGCTCTCCCGCAGTCCCGACCACCGCTTCCAGACCGCGGCCGACCTGCGGCTGACCCTGGAGGGTTTTCTGCACAAGGCGGGCGCCTCGGTCGGCCCCGAAGAGATCGCCGCGATGATGTCGAGCCACTTCGCCGACCGGGTGGCGCAGAAGCGCGACACGCTGCAGAGGGCGCACGAAGCGCCGCCGCAGACCGGCCTCCCGACGCTGGACGGCGGCACGGACCCGGGGCTCGCCGCGCTGACCTCGACGATGGCGCAGCGCCAGCGAGGACTGCTGCGCGGTCTGGTCGCCCTCGCCCTGGTGGCCGCCCTGGTGCTGGTGAGCTACTTCGCAGGTCGCGGGCGACCGGTCGAGAGGGGGGCGCAGACGAGCGGGGTCGCGAGCGCGGCGAACCCTCGGCGCTCCCCGGCCGAGGCGTCGCCGCTCCTCCCGGCGAGAGCGTCATCGCTGGTCCGGGCCAAGGCGTCACCGTCCGCGCCGACCGCGGCGCCAGCGCTCGCCCCGACCGAAGCGCCAGCGCTCGCCGCGACCGAGCCGCCAGCGCCCACCCCGACCGAGCCGCTAGCGCCCACCCCGACCGAGCCGCCAGCGCCCACCCCGACCGAGCCGCCGCGCGTGGCTGCGGCGCCGCGCGAGGCGCACGCCGCGGTGGTTAGGCGCGCCGTGCGCCAGCAGGCCGCCGCCCACAGACCGCCGCGCGGGACCAAGCGTCACGGGGCCAAGAGATCGTCGTTGAAGAAGTCCCCCCCGCTCAAGGACGAGACCATCCTGGTGAACCCCTATGACTCGTAGACCCGAGCCGAGGAGCGCCCGCGGCGCGGCGCTCGTCATCCTGATCGGCTGCCTGGCGGTCTCGCCGGCCGCCCGCGGCAAGGAGTCAGACGCCGCCCGCGCCGCGCGCTACTTCAAGAGCGCGACCGAGAGCTTCAAGCAGCGCAAGTTCGTCCAGGCCCTGGCCCTCTTTCGCAAGGCCTACGGGCTGCGGCCTCACTACCTCGTCCAGTGCAGCATCGCTCGCTGTCACGAGATCGTCGGCAACGTGGTCGAGGCCGCGAGGAGCTACGAGAGATGTCGCGACGAGGGAGCCGCCAGGGCTGGCCTCGCCTCCTCGATCGAGGCCTCGCTCGCCGGTGTGCGAGCGCAGATCACCTGGCTCCAGGTCACCAGCGCGACCCCGGGGGCGACGCTCTCGCTCGACGGCAAGGAGGTGGGCCCGCTGCCGCAGAAGATCGCGGTCAATCCGGGACGACACGAGCTCGAGGTGCGGGCCCCCGACGCGGCCCCTGCGAGAGAGTCCGTGCAGACCATGGGCGGCGAGACGCTGTCCCTGGCGCTCTCGCCAGCAGCCAGAGCCGAGGCCTCACCCCGGGTGCCGGTCGGAGCCGCGGACCGCGAGCGAGCGCCGCGCGCCGAGAAGCCCGCCAGCCGCCGCCTGGCTCCCCCGTGGTTCTGGGCCAGCGTCGCCGCGACGGCGCTCATGGGCATCACCACCGCCGTCCTCGGCGGTCTCACCGTCCGGGCCCAGTCGGCCTTCAACGACGACCCGTCGGTGGAGGCGCTGGACCGGTTCACCCAGCGGCGCCTGCTCACCAACATCTTCCTCGGGCTGACGCTGGCCTCTGCTGCTGGCACCACCACGCTCTACTTCCTCACCGACTTCAAGGCGGGCCAGGCGAAGGAGAGGCGCGTCGCCACCTTCGGGGTGGGCCTGCAGGGGGCGTTCTGATGCGAGCGCTGGGGACCCTCTTCGTCCTGGTCGGGCTGGCGGGCGCGGCCGGCTGCCTGCTCTCCGTCGACGAGCAGCGCCTGCGAACCAAGGGCGGCGCTCGCGAAGGCGGCGTCCTGCTCCACCCGGCGCTGGGCCCTGACGCCGCGGTCCAGGGCGACGGGGCCGACGCCCGCCGGCCGCCGAGCGTCGACACGCACGCGGTCCCGCCCTGCCACGAGTGCACGGTCGGCGCCTCGCGCTGCGCGGGCCAGGGGCTCCAGGTCTGCAAGGGAGAGGCGCTCGGGTGCTCGAGCTGGGGTGCCGTGGTGCCCTGCACGGAGGGGGTCTGTTCGGGCGGGGAGTGCGTCATCCAGTGCACCAACCAGTGCACCGAGGGCGCCGTGCAGTGCGCGGGCGCGGCCGTCCAGGCCTGCAAGCAGCTCGGCTCGGGTTGCACCGACTGGGCTACGCCGACGTCCTGCACCGGCAGCGCGATCTGCTCCGGCGGCAAGTGCGTCGTCCAGTGCAGCAGCCAGTGCAGCGAGGGGGCGGTGCAGTGCTCGGGCACCGGCGTGCAGACCTGCAAGAAGCGCCCCTCGGGCTGCACCGAC
>JAKLHH010001085.1 GCA_022710245.1 Myxococcota bacterium | reverse complement strand
CTCGGCGCCCTCGGCCGTGACCTGCTCAACGACCTCGAGCGCGTGCGCCTCGGCTTCCCCGAGGACGCGAGCCCCGCCGAGGTGCAGGCCGCGGTCACGGAGCGCCTGCAGCAGCGCCTCCCCGAGCTCTGCCGCGAGCGCTTCGAGGGCGAGCCCGAGGCGGAGACCGCGGCCCGCCTGACGCTCTTCCGCCGCGAGCTCGAGCAGATCCTGGTGCCCCGCTACGCCGCGCTCGCCCACCGCGAGAACCTGGCCGAGCGTAACAAGCCGCGGCCCTGGACCGGCGCCGACGGGCTCAACCGCGCGAGCTACGGCATCCTCTTCTTCGTGATCGGCATCTTCGTCGTCTGGGCGCCCTTCATCCCCGTCTGGGAGAAGTGGATCCCCTTCGCGCTCGGCGCGCTGGCCACGCTGATCGCCCCGGTGCTGCCCGACCTCTCGCGCTTCGGCCGCAGGCGGCGCTTCCGCTACGCGATGCTCAAGCTCCTCATCGACGTCGACCAGGCGGGCACCGCGCTGCCGGCCCCGCCGAGCGCGCTCCTCGAGCCGCCGTCCGGCGGGTCCGAGCCCCCGTCCGACCGCTGACCGACGCACCCGGTCAGACCAGCGCGACCGGAAGGTCCGACTCTTATCGTTCCCGGCGAGCTCGATCTGGGCCATCATCGGATCGCCAGACCAGAAGACCAGAAGGCTCACGGGACTCGGAAGGAGGACCATGGACAAGAATGTGTTCGGTCGGGGAAGCGCCTGGAAGCTCTGGCGCCTGCTGCGCGCGCTCCTCTGGCGCCGCTGGGTGCTGGTGCCGCTGGCCATCCTCATCTTCGCCTGGATCGGCGTCTCCTGCGTCAGCGTCTATGTCGGCCCGGCGGAGATCGGCGTACGGCAGGTCTTCTTCGGCCCCCGCTCCGGCATCCGCAGCGAGCCGCTCTACACGGGCCTCCACTTCGTCCTCACCGGCTACGAGCGGGTGCACGCCTTCCCCACCGACCTTCAGGTCCTCGACATGTCGGGCAAGGGCGAGCAGGGGCGCGGGGCGCGCGTGACGCAGCCGATCCGCATCCAGACCTCGGACGGCTACCAGGTCACCCTCGACGTGACCGTGCTCTATCGCATCCGCGACGCCTACCTGGTGATGACCAAGATCGGCCCGGGCAAGCTCTACGAGGACTCGCTCGTCATCCCGCGCGCCGACCGCGTGCTCCGGCAGACGCTCGGCGAGCTCAACTCCGAGGAGTTCTATCAGGGCCCGAAGCGCATCGCGCAGGTGGACCACGCCTTCGCCAAGCTCCGCCCCGAGCTCGCCGAGAAGGGGATCGACCTGGTCAAGATGCTGGTCCGGCGCATCGCCTACGACGGCGCCTACCAGACGCAGATCGAGCAGCGGAAGATCCAGGACCAGATGGTCTTCAAGAACGGCGCGGAGGGCGCTGCTGCCAAGGAGGAGGCGCACAAGCGCGAGATCGTCTCCACCGGCCAGGCGGCGGTGAAGGTGGAGATCGAGAAGGGCGAGCGCGAGGTGGCCAAGATCCTCGCGGACGCGAACCTCGAGCGGCGCAAGAAGGACGCCGACGGCGACCTGCTGGTGAAGACCGCCCAGGCGGCGGGCACCCAGCTCGAGAACAAGGCGCTGCAGGGAGCAGGCGCTGGCAACCTCGTCGGCCAGCGGCTCGCCGACGTGCTGAAGGGGATCAAGGTGATGGTGGTGCCCTCGACGGGGGCTGGCGGGACGAACCCGCTCGACGTCAGCAGCCTGCTCCGCCAGTTCGAGGCGGGAAAGTGAGGACGACCATGACGCGACGAACTCCTCGCACGCTCGCCCTCTCGTCAGCCGCCGCGCTCCTCGGGCTCGCGCTCCTCGCCGGCGGCTGCACCAGCCACTCGACCGGGAGCACCGAGGTCGGCGTGCGCACCCGCAAGCTGATCGGCGCCGGCGTCGAGAACCGCATCTACCCGCCCGGCGCGACCTACTTCTTCGTCCCCTTCCTCTCCGACTGGGCGACCTTCGACATCAGCCTGCAGAACCTGGAGATGTCCGCCGACCCGAAGCGCGGCGACCGCAAGAGCGACGACGCGGTGGAGTTCAAGACCACCGACGGCAACGACATCCGCGTCAACGTCACCGTCGCCTGGCGCGTCGACCCGCAGAAGGCGCCGCAGCTCCTCAGCCGGGTCGGCTCCTCGACGCTCGAGGTGAAGGAGCGGCTGGTGCGCCCCGCCTGCCGCGCCTACGTGCGCGACATCCTCAACGAGATGCACTCGGAGCAGTACTACATCTCGGACAAGCGCTTCGAGAAGGCGGAGAAGGCCGCCCGGAAGCTGCGCACCGAGCTGGGCCCCGAGGGGATCGTGATCGAGCAGGTGCTCCTCGGCGAGCACCGCTTCCACGCCGAGTACGAGCGCGTCATCCACGACCGCAAGATCGCCGAGCAGAACGCCGAGCGCCTGAAGAGCGAGGGGCAGGCCGCCGAGGCCGAGCAGCGGCGCAACCTGGAGCGGGCCCGCGGCGACGTGCAGGTCGCGGTGGCGAAGGCGAAGGGCTCCGCGGAGCAGATCCAGATCGCCGCCGAGCGCCGCTTCTACGAGAAGGAGCGCGAGGCCCAGGCGATCCTCGCCGAGAAGACCGCGCGGGCGAAGGGCATCGAGCGCCAGAACAAGGCGATGGCCGGGGCGGGCGGGCGGACCATGGTCAAGCTCCGCATCGCCGAGGCGCTGCAGGACAAGCCCATCGTGGTGGTGCCCGCCGGCAGCGGGGCGAGCCTGCAGAAGCTCGACGTGAACAAGCTGATCGAGGCGATCGTGGGGCAGGAGGCGACCAAGTAGCTCCCGCAGGGGGCAGGTGCGGGTCCCCCGGCGCGCCGGTGTATAATCGCGCTCATCGTCCACGAGGTGAGCTGATGAGCACGGTGCGCCTCTTGTTTCTGCTGGTCCTGGTCCCCCTCCTCGGGCTGGCCGCCTGCTCCTCCGACGGCGGCTCGGACTCCGGCGCGGGTGAGCGCTCCCGCGCCGCCGACGCGAGCGGCGCCGAGCGAGCGCTCGGCGACCTCTACTACCTCGGCGACGGGCGGTGCCCGACGGGCGCCTCGGGCGCGTGCATGAGCCCGTCGGGCACTCCGGCCTACAAGTGGTGCGAGTACGGCCGCTGGAGCGCTTGCGTCTACGAGTGTGAGCCGGGCTCGAGCAAGAAGTGCACGGGCGGCACGCAGGCGTGCGACCACGGGCGCTGGGGCGCCTGCCAGTGAGCTGACGGCGGCGCGCTACCTCTCCGTCGCGCGCGTGGGGCGCTACTTGGGCTTGGGATCCTTCGGCAGGTCGGAGTCGACCGGCTCGAGCGGAGGCAGGTCGATCGG
>JAKLHH010001084.1 GCA_022710245.1 Myxococcota bacterium | reverse complement strand
GATCTCCTTCGAGGCTGACGGCGAGATGGCGTGCCGGCCGGTGACGCGGAGCGAGCCCGTGGCGGAGACCGGATCGACCGCAGCGAGGAGCGCCTCGGCGGAGGCCGGGCGCTTGCGCGCGTCCTTCTCCAGGCCGCGCAGGATCACGTCCTCGAGCTCGGCCGAGACCGCGGCGATCTTCGAGGGCGGCGTGGGCTCGTCGCTGGCGTGCTGCTCGAGGGTGGCGGCGTAGGTCTGACCGACGAAGGGCACCCGCCCGGTGACCATCTGGTAGAGGATGATGGAGAGCGCGTAGACGTCGCTGCGCGCGTCGCCCGGCTCGCCCTTGACCTGCTCGGGCGCGACGCAGATCGCCTGCGCCGGGGTGCGGATCCAGCCCGCGTTGTCCTCGCTGAGCCCCGGGAGCAGGTGGTGGGTGCCCAGGTCGAGGAGCTTGACCACCGGCTCGCTGCCGCGCCAGGCGATCATCACCTGGCCGGCGTGCAGGCGGCGGTGCGCGTGCCCGGCCGCGTGCACCTCGCCGAGAGCGGCGCAGAGCCCGCGCAGCACCGGCACGAACGCGCGGCGGGAGAGCGGGCCGCTCTTCTGCATCGCCTCGCGCAGCGCCGAGCCCTCCACCCGCTCCTGCACCGAGTAGCAGGGCCCTTCGCCGCGGACGAAGTTGAAGACGTCGGCGAGCCCCGGGTGGCCGAGCCCGGCGAGGAGCTTGGCCTCGTGCACGTAGCGCCCCCAGCGCACCGCGCTGATCTCGAGCGCGGGACGGAAGACCTTCACCGCGCACGGCTTGCGCGCGACCAGGTTGAGCGCGTCGTAGACGTCGCTGGTGGCGCCGGAGGCGAGGAGGTTCCCGAGGCGGTAGTCGCCGAGCGTCGCGCCCGGCCCGACCTCGCTGGTGGTGTCGGTCAGCTCCTCCACCGCGCCGCCCTGCGGCGGCAGCGGCGGTCGGCGGACCTCGGTGATCTCGTGATCGGTCGGCATGGCTGTCGCTCCGGGCGGTGAGTCTAGCTCATCCGGGGGCGCGGAGCGACCAGGTCAGCACCGGATCAGCTGAATCACCGGTCACGGTTCTCGAAGTCACTCACGAATCGTGACCGGTGATTTAGGAGCTCTTCCCGACGGGGAGCGGGCGCGACCCGTCCTCGAACAAACCTAGAGGAACGGGCGGAATCGCGCTCGTTCCTCTAGCCCGCGACGGACAGGTCCTTCACCCGCCCGCGCTCGTCCACGGTGACGACCACCGACTGGCCGCCGAGGAGGCCCCCATCGTCGAAGTAGAGCTCGCCCTCCGCCCCCTGCACCACCAGGCTGCGGAGCGCGATGCGCGCGAAGAAGGTGGCGGCGTCGATGGGCTCGCCCTCCGCCCAGAGATCGTTGTGGAGATCGATCAGCTCGTCAGCCGCCAGGCGCCGGAGCTCGGCCTCGCGAAGGCCCAGCATCGCCACCAGCCGCCGCGCCGCGAGGAGCGCCTCCTCGAGCTCATCGGCAGCGCGGACGGCGAGCTCCAGCGGCCGGCCGGCGACCTCGACGCGCCCCGCCCACCACTCGAGGTGCTTGTCCCAGGTGAGCTCGCCGAGCTCCGCGTCGTGCACCGTCCTCGCCATGAGCGCTACTGCACCGGCTTGAACTCCATCGGGAAGGTGACCTTCACCGCGGCGTTCGAGGAGGGGCGATTGAAGTAGATGGTCTTCACCGTGTTCATCACGCAGGTGTGCAGCGAGGGCTTGCGCACCGTGCTGCTCACGACCTTGAGGTCCTGGACCTTGCCCTCCTTGGTGATGGTGAAGCCGATGCGGAGCTGCCCCGCGAGCTGCGGCTTCGCCTTCAGCTCCTTCTGGTAGCAGAGCCGGATGCGGTAGAGGTAGCCCTGGATGCGGTAGCGTGCCGAGCTCTGATCGTAGGCGGAGCTGTCCCCCTCGGCGGCACCGGCCTTCGGCACCGGGGCCAGCCGCTTGCCCTTGCCCGTCGCGGCCGGGGCGGCTCCGAGCTGCGCCAGGTGCTCGCGCGCGCGGAAGGCCCACTGGTTGTCGCCGAGCTTGACCAGGAACGACTCCCACTCGCGCTTGGCCGCGGCCCCGTCGCCCTTCCCCAGGTAGCCGAGCGCGTAGTAGTAGTGGATGTCACCCTCGGGGATGAAGAAGACGCTGTCCGCGGTGAGCCGGCTCATGTTCTGGTCGTAGGAGAGCGCCCGCGCCACCGCCTCCATCGACTTGCTGATCTGCTCGTCGCGGTCGTAGGCGACGGCGAGCCCCCACCAGGCGAGGATGTTCCCCGGCTGCAGCGAGATCGACTCCAGGTAGCGCTGGATCGACTCGTCGAGCCGGCCGAGCGCCATCAGCGCCTCGGCGGCGTTCCCGTGCAGCACGGCGCGCTCGCTGCGCGTGTCGGCGCCGCCCGCCCCGGAGAGGATCCGCTCCGCGCGATCGTACTCGCCGACGCTCTCCTCGAAGCGGCCCAGCTTCGAGTAGGCGATCCCGAGCTTGAAGCAGATGCTGTAGTCGTCGGCGAAGTCGGGCTTCAGCCGGCGCACCTGCTTGAAGGCCGCGATCGCCTCCTTCATCCGGTCGAGGTGGTAGAGCGACTTGCCCAGCCAGAAGAAGCCGTCGGGGTTCCTGGGGCTGCGGCGGGTCGCGTCCTGGAAGGCGCTCACCGCGTCCTCGAGGGTGCGGGCGCGCAGGCGGGGGCTCATCTTCACCGCGGCCTCGAAGTGCTCGCGGCCGCGGCGCATGGACTGCACGAACTGCTTGTGGCCTGGCTCGGCGAGGTCGGACCAGAAGTCCGACTCCTTCTTCTCCGCCCGCTCGCGCGGGGCGCCAGCGAGGGCCGGGGCCGCCAGGAGGGCCAGGGCGGCCCCCAGGAGCACTGCGGTGACTGCGCGCGACATGCCCTCATATTACGACATCTGCCGCCCGATCACCCCCACTCGGTGCTCCGCTCCTGGTCGGCCCGCCCTCGCACCCTCGGGGCGGGACGGGCGGGACGGGCAGAGCTTGACCTGCCGTGAAAACCGCTATAGGAGGGCGGAGATGAGGATGAGGATGAGGGTGAGGGCGAGATGCTAGCCATCGCGGCCTTCGTGCTCCTTGCCGCGGGCGGGATGCTCGAGGTGGCGGGGCTCGCCTTCCCGGCCATCGACCTGGTGGTGGGGACCTGCTTCGGGCTCGCGATGTTCCTCGGCGGGGCGGCCGTGCTGCGGGCGAGGGTCTCCGGCTGGGGCCTGCTCGATTTCTGCCTGGCGGCGCTGGCTCTGGGGCTGCATCTTTGCATCAACCTGGGAGCCCTGGGCTGAGGAGTGGACGATGGTGATGGTGACGCCCTCGACCCCCGCGCGCGAGCAGGACCTCCCCGCCC
>JAKLHH010001083.1 GCA_022710245.1 Myxococcota bacterium | reverse complement strand
GGAGGCTGACATACGGCTGCGTCGGGGGCTGCTTGAAGGGCAGCGCCGGGTGCGCGGAGGGAGGCGGTCCCTCCTCGGGCCGGTAGGGCTCGGGACGACGCAGGCTCACCGTGTTGGTCTGCAGCGAGCGCCTGCGCGCGTCCTCCGTCTCGTCGCTCGCGGGCGGCGCGGCCCGCGGCGATCGGGCCGCGAGCTCGACCGTCGCCTCGAGCAGGCTCCGCGGCTCTGCTCCGGCTCCGATCAGCGCGGCCTCGATCTCCGCCAGCGCCCGGCGCTCCTCCTCGCGCTCCTGCGCGAAGAGCCGCAGCATCAGGTCGGCCAGATCGCTCTCCGTCGCTGCCAGGCCCTGTTCGACCTCGAAGCCGAGCAGGGCCTGCCGCAGATCCCAGGCGCTCTGGTAGCGCTCGGCGGGCTCGCGCGCCAGCGCCCGCGAGACGATCTGCTCGAGGGCGGGTGGGTAGCCCGGATCCAGCGCGCCGGGGCGCGGCACCCGGGCGAAGGCGGCCTGCATCAGCAGCTCCGAGTCGGCCCCGCTGAACGGCGAACGACCCAGCGTGAGCTCGTAGAGGACGAGCCCGAGCAGGTAGATGTCGCTGCGGTGGTCGACCGGCAGCCCCCGGGCTTGCTCGGGAGAGAGGTACCCCAGCTTCCCCTTCAAGATCCCGGCGCGGGTCTCCTGGCGATCCTCCAGGCGGGCCTTGGCGATCCCGAAGTCGGTGATCTTCACCTCGCCGCGGTAGCTGACGAGGATGTTGTAGGGGTTGATGTCCCGGTGCACCAGGTGCAGCCAGGCACCGTCGGGACCGACGGCGTTGTGAGCGACCTGGATCCCGGCGCACGCGGCGCGCATCACCAGGAGGGTGAGCGGCAGCGGCAGCACGTCGCCCAGCTGGCGCAGCACGGTCCCGAGGTCCTTGCCGGCCACGTGCTCCATGCACATGTAGCAGGTCTCGTCGACCTTGCCGACCTCGTGGACGTGCACGACGTTCGGGTGGGAGATCAGCGCGGCGATGCGGCCCTCGGCGAGGAACATCTCGACGAAGCCTTCCCGCTCGACCACCGTCGGCAGCATGCGCTTGACGACGACGAGGGGAGCGTCGCTCGCGCCGTCGACCCGTCTGGCGAGGAAGAGCTCTCCCATGCCCCCGCGCGCGAAGCGGCGCAGGAGCAGGTAGGGACCGAAGCGCTCCGCCTCCAGGGCGGCCTCCCCGGGCGAGTGCGGTCTGGTCACGTTCCTAGAACACCAATCGGGTTGGCTCCCGTCGCCAGGCTCGTCCTTGAAACCACAGGCGTCGTTGCTCGTCGGTTACGTACCACCAGTATGCGCCCTCCTCGCGCCTAGCCTGTGGTTCCAATCACTTCGCCTGGCTCGGTCCGCCAACCCGATTGGTGTTCTTGGCTGGCTCCTCGCCGCCTCACTCCTCGCGGCGGGCTGCAGCCGCCACGACGGCCCCGCCTACGAGACCTCCTGCCGTGACGGGATCGACAACGACGGGGACAAGCTCGTCGACTGCGCGGATCCTGACTGCCGCAGCTCGCCGATCTGCACGCCGGCGCAGCGGCCTCCTCGCGGGCTGACGCGCTCCGGGGCAGGCTGGCAGTGGTCGACGGGACGGACGGCCGCGGAGTGGGTCGTCTTCGAGCTCGACAACGCCACGGCGGAGCCGCTCGTCGTCCGCGTCGACGGCGAGGGCAGGGTGCCAGTCGCGGCGGGCAAGCGCGAGGAGCTCTACGTCCAGCCCGGCGAGGTGCGGCTCGCTTGCCTCGACGGCGCGGGGCAGGTGCGCGACCCCGACGCGCGCTTCGTCGCCCTCCCGGGCCGCCGCTTCCTGGTCAACCTCCTCGGCGCCGCTGCGTACACCGTGACCACCCAGAAGTACAGCGCGATGCAGTTTCAGATCCTCGGCGACCCCTCGGCGCGTCGAGAGCTCCGTCTCGCAGGCCGCGTCTTCCTCGACGTGACCGAGATCGACCACCGCTTCGCGCCGCTCCCCGAGAAGATCGAGGTGACGGTCGATCGCGCGAAGAACCCGCTCGCCGATCTCACCGCGGCCGGCGTCCGTCGCGCGCTGCAGCGGGCGGAGGCGACCGAGCCCCCGCGGCTCCTCAGGCTCGCCGCCGGTGGCGCGGGCAAGCCCGCCCTCTGGGCCGCGCTCTCCGGCGCCAGCGCCTGCGTCTCGAGCGCGCGCCAGGCCGGGCTCGAGCCAGCCGAGCTCGTCGTCGACAACCCACACACCGCCGCCGCCCGGCTCCTGGTGGCCGGAGCCGAGCTGACGCGGCTCCCCGCCGGCGGCGCGCTGCGCCTGCAGCTCCCGCCGGGGGAGCTGACCCTCGAGGCGCGCGTCGCTGGCCAGCCGCCCGACGTGCTCGTGGTCAAGCTCGCGCCCGCCTCGCGCCACGCCTGGAGCCTCCACGGCCGGCGCGAGTGGGTCCTCCACTACCAGCACTACACGAGCCAGCTCGGCAGCATGATCCCCACGCTGGTCCCTCGCGGTATCGACGGGCGCGCTCGGGGGCGCCGCTTCTTCGAGGTGAGGGCCGATCGCCTGGACGAGCCCCTCCCGGCGAAGGGCCCGGCCGGCGCCCGCCTGACCACCCTCCGTCGCGGCCGCAGCGGCGACTTCCAGCGACCGCTGCAGGCGGAGCTCGAGCGACTCCGCGCCGCGGTGCGGGCGGTGGGAGCGGCCCAGGCCAGCGAGCTCGAGGAGAAGCTGAGGGGCTTGCCACGCCCCCTCAGCGACTGCGAGCTCCTCGTCGCGCAGCGCTGGGCCGTCGCGCTCGGCGCCGCCGCCGCGCGAGCCGGTCGCCCGGACGCGGCGGCGCTCTGCCCGCCAGCAAAGTAGGGCGGCGGGCTCGCCTCGCGAGCGGTACCCCGCTCGTCCCGCTCGAGCGATGCCAGACCTTGTCGCGGACTACTGCGCAGGCGAACACCGCGGGCGCGACGGGGCCGGTGGGTACGACTGACACCAGGTCAGCGGGGTACGCGGGACCTCAGCGGGGCGCGAGGGACGGCGGATTCCGCCCGCTTGCCCGCCGGTTCGCTGGTACGCTGGCTGCACTGCTCACCAGCACCTCGGCAGGAGTCCAGATGCGGCGTGCGATCGGCCTCGCAGGGTTCCCACTCCTCATGATCGGCCTCGTCTCGGCGGCCCGCGCCGGCGACTGGCCCGCCTGGCGTCACGACGCGCAGCGCACCGCGAGGACGGAGGGCAGCTCGGACCTGGTCAAGCCCGCAGCGCGCTGGCGCTACTACCTGGGGGGCGATCTCGGGGCCGGGGCGTACCTGGCCGCCGAGGTGACCGGAGATGGAGTGAACGAGGTCCTCTACTGCACCGGCGGCAAGGTGGTGGCC
>JAKLHH010001082.1 GCA_022710245.1 Myxococcota bacterium | reverse complement strand
CGCCATGGTGCTCTCGACCGACCGCGAGAACCCGGCCGACGTCCTCGCGCTGACCGGCGCCTCCGCCGCGCTGCACATCTCCGACGTCCCCTGGGAGGGGCCGCTGGCCGCCATCCGCGTCGGCCGCGTCGACGGCAAGATGATCGCCAACCCGACCGACGCCCAGCAGAAGCAGAGCGACATGAACATCGTCGTCGCCTGCAGCTTCGGCGCCGTGGTGATGGTCGAGGGCGCCTGCCGCTTCGTCTCCGAGGCGGACGTCGTCGAGGCGCTGGTCTTCGCCCAGGAGCAGACCCGCCCGATCCTCGAGCTGCAGGAGAAGCTGCGCGCCGCGGTGGGCAAGCCCAAGCGCGAGGCCACGGTCGCGAAGAAGGACGAGGGCCTGATCGCGCGCATCAGCGAGCTCTCGATGGAGCGCCTGAAGGCCGCCATCGCCATCCGCGAGAAGCAGTCACGCTCCGCGGCGGTGCACGACGTCGGCGCCTGGATCAAGGAGCAGCTCGCCGCCGAGTACGCCGAGCGCGGCGGTGAGGTGAGCGCGGCCTTCGACGAGGTCAAGCGGCGCTACGTGCGCGGCATGGTGATCAAGGATCAGATCCGCCTCGACGGCCGCCGCCTCGACCAGGTACGCCAGATCAACTCCGAGGTGAGCGTGCTCCCGCGCGTCCACGGCTCGGCGCTCTTCACCCGCGGCGAGACGCAGGCGCTCGTCACCACCACGCTCTCCACCCACACCTCCGACCAGCGCATCGAGTCGGTGATGGGCGACTACGAGAAGGGCTTCCTCCTCCACTACAACTTCCCGCCCTTCTCGACGGGCGAGGCCAAGCGCTTCGGCTCGCCGGGCCGCCGCGAGATCGGGCACGGCAACCTCGCCGAGCGCGCCCTGATGGCGGTGCTGCCGTCCGACAGCGAGTTCCCCTACGCGCTGCGCATCGTCAGCGAGATCCTGGAGAGCAACGGCTCCTCCTCGATGGCCACCGTCTGCGGCGGCAGCCTGTCGCTGATGGACGCCGGCGTGCCGGTGAAGGCCGCCGTGGCCGGCATCGCGATGGGCCTGATCAAGGAGGGGGACACCTACCGCGTCCTCTCCGACATCCTCGGCGACGAGGATCACCTCGGCGACATGGACTTCAAGGTCGCCGGCACGCGCGACGGCATCACCGCGATCCAGATGGACATCAAGGTCAAGGGCCTGCCGCGCGAGGTGATGGCCCGGGCGCTCGACCAGGCCAAGCAGGGCCGGCTCCACATCCTCGACAAGATGGCCGAGGCCCTCGAGGCCCCGCGCAAGGCGCTCTCGCCGAACGCGCCGCGCATCATCACCATCAAGATCAAGCCTGACCGCATCCGCGACGTGATCGGCTCGGGCGGCAAGACCATCCGCGCCATCCAGGTGGAGAGCGGTGCGCAGGTCGACGTCTCCGACGACGGGACCGTGCTGGTCGCGGCGGTCGATGAGGCGAGCGCGCGCAAGGCGGTCGACCTCATCACCGGCCTCACCGCCGAGGCCGAGATGGGCGTCATCTACAAGGGGCGCGTCAAGCGCGTCGCCGAGTTCGGGGCGTTCATCGAGATCCTCCCGGGCACCGACGGGCTCTGCCACATCAGCGAGCTCGACACCCAGCGCGTCAAGCGCGTCGAGGACATCTGCAAGGAGGGCGACGAGGTGGTGGTCAAGGTCATCAACATCGACCGCGACGGCAAGATCCGCCTCAGCCGCAAGGAGGCGCTCGGCGCCACCCCCGAGCAGATCCGGAGCATGGTGTGAGCGTCCTGCGCGTCAGGCGGCTCTCCGCGCAGGCGGTGCTGCCGGCCTACGCCACCGAGGCGGCGGCGGGGCTCGACCTCGCCGCCGCGCTCGAGCGGCCGCTCACCCTCGCGCCGGGGGACCGGGCGCTGGTGCCGACCGGGCTCTCCATCGAGCTGCCGGCCGGACACGAGGGCCAGGTACGGCCGCGCTCGGGCCTGGCGGTCAAGCACGGCGTCACCGTGCTCAACGCACCGGGCACCGTCGACGAGGACTACCGCGGCGAGGTGAAGGTGGCGCTGATCAACCACGGTCGCGAGCCGTTCGTGGTCGAGCCCGGCATGCGCGTCGCGCAGCTCATCGTGGCGCCGGTCGCGCGCGTCTCGGTGGTCGAGGCGGAGGAGCTGCGCGCCACCACCCGGGGCGAGGGCGGGTTCGGTCACACCGGGGCGTGAGCTCCGGCCAGTCCCGGCCACGGCCAGTCACGACCGCGGCGAGGCGAGGGTCACCGCGCCCGCGAGCGCCCCGGCAGCGTCACCACGATCCCCGTCCTGGCCGTGAAGCGCCGGGCCACCTCCTCGGGGGCGGTCTGCTCGAGATCCGCGATCAGCGCGAGGATCTCCGGCAGCAGCGCGCGCACCTGCGGATCGGTCCGCTCCAGGTCGCGCACCAGCTCGAGCGAGTAGACCTCGTCCTCCTCGCGGCCGTCCTCGCCGTGCGCCCGCCGCAGGCGGTGGAGCCTGAAGGCCCAGTGCGCCGCTCGCTGCTCCCTCGGCCAGGCTGCGTAGACGGCCGGGAACCGCCGCTCCTGCAGGGCCTCCCGGATCGCCGCTGTCCGCTCCCACGGGATCGGGGCGTAGACCGCTCGGCGGATCTTCAGGACCGTCGCGTCGGCTCCGTCGATGACCTCGAGCTCCACGCGCAGCTCGGAGGTCCGCGCGTCGAGGGAGTAGCGGGAGACCACGGTGACGCCCTCCTCGGCGATCGTCTCCTGCCCTCCCTCGGGGAGCTCGCGCCGGCGCTCGTCGGGGGTGAGCACGCGCCCGAGCGCGACGTCGAACTCGAGCTCCTCTCGCTCCCCGTCCGCCCTGACGTGCCGCGCGATGGTGCGCCCTCGCTCCGGGAGCGACCAGGCGAAGAGGAAGCGGTTGCGGTTGATCGCCGAGCGCAGCGGCTCCGGCAGCTCGTCCAGCCTGACCTCGACCATGTCTCCTTGATCTCATGCCCGCCGCCCGCGCGACAGCCCCTGGTGGAGCTGCATGGAATCTGGAGGCAGCCGCTGACCTTGGCCCACCCTCATGATTGGCCACATTTTCGATGTCCGGCGGCGCGGGGACCCGACACCCGGAGGGCCAGCTCGCGGGGCGCTGGTCCTCGCCTCCCTTCGGGACGCTCCGGGATGAGACAGCAGCGCCCTCCCCACCCCTCGCTCACTCGCGGGCGAGCGCCGTGCGGACCACTGTCAGAGAGCCCGCTCCTGCGGCTCGGGGCGGGGCCTTGGCCCCTGTTATCCGGGTCAAGAAGAAAGAGTTCATGAGCTTTCCCGCTTGATCTAGGGGCCTCGGGGGCCACACGAATCCTCTGCGGTGGGCCAGCGCGGCCTCCGC
>JAKLHH010001081.1 GCA_022710245.1 Myxococcota bacterium | reverse complement strand
CCGCCGAGGAGCGGCTCGTCCTCGATGCGTGCGGTGGTGATGGCCACAAGGTCATCCACGTCCACAAGCTCCGCTATGCCTTCTTCCTCGCGATCGACGCCGCGCGGGGGAGCCGCGCCCTCCGCCTCACGGTCAACGATGCACTCGAGATCCTCGACACCGCCCGCTACACCCTCGGGGACCGGGAGGGGGAGGCGGAGATCGCGATCACCGCGGTGAACCCCCGCACCGGTGAGGTGACGCTCGCGACGCCGCTGCCGCGGGCCTTCCGGGTCGCCGCCGGCGCCGCGGTGCTCTACCCGCTGCAGGGGCTCAGGAACAATCACGCCTGCTGGGTCGTCGACTCGAGCTCGGCCGAGCTCGTGCGGTGCGCGGCAGCGCACGAGCTGGGCCACGCGGCCGCCGGCCTCCGGGACGTGTGCGAGGGGGAGAACCTGATGGCGGGCACCGGGCATGACACGACGGGCAAGCTCCGCCACCGTCCCCTCAAGCAGTATCGCGACCGCAGCACGCCGGAAGAGCAGTGGCTCGGGATGAAGCGGGTATGAGCTACACGCCTCTTGCGGCGCGCCTGCTCCTGCTCGTCGCGGCCCTCGCGGCGTGCCCCTGCGAGGCTCGGAGCCCAGGCAGACGCGGCACGTCACACGCGAGCGAAGGGAGGGCCAGCATGGACGGCTCGGCGGTCAGGATCGACGCGTCGCTCCTGCGCAAGGAGCTGAGCTTCTGTCTGCGCCGGATCGCGATGGATCAGTTGCCAAACTATGACCACATCATGCGCCTGCGGCGCGTGCCGGGGCTCATCGAGGCGCTGATCAGGAGTCTCGGCCGCAAGAGCGCCCAGGCCCGCTGGCGGGGCATGATCGTCCTCGTCGATCTCGGGCACCACCCCATCCCCTCCGACGGGACGCAGTCGGAGAAGACGGCTCCCTACATCGACAACCGGAAGGTCGTCGCCTACCTGGTCTCCGCTCTCTCCGATGCAGACATGGCCGTACGCTGCGCGGCGTCCACCGCCCTCGTCAAGGACGTGCCCAGCCCTCTCCTCAAGGAGCACACGGCCGCGATCCTCGCTGCCCTCGAGAAGCACCCTACCACCGACGATGCAGCGCTCCTCCTCGGCAAGACCGACGCCCCTGCCGCGCTGGCGCTGCTGCAGAGGGCGCCCCTCACCCGCGCTCAGAACCCGGACCAGACCCGCCAGGCGCTCGCGCGCCTCGGCGACAAGCAGGCCGAGGAGGCCCTGATCCGCGCCTACACCGCGAGCACGCCGGCGGGCAAGGAGACCACCGCGCCCGCGCTGGGCTACATCGCGACCCGGCGCGCCGTGCTCACGCTGGCGCAGGACATCCGCAACCCGGGCCTCTACATCTGGGCCGAGCCGCGGGCGCGGAAGTCAGTGCGCGTGGACATCATCGAGGGGCTGCAGCGCGCCTTCCCGACGGAGCCGGTCTTCTTCTTCCCCCACTTCCCCGTCTACACCGACACCTACTACGACGGCATCGAGGCCTGGCTCACGAAGCACCTCGGCGTCACCTGGACCGTCAAGCGTCCGCCGTTCCTCTGGGTGGAGGCCACCTTCACCCCGCTCCGGCGGTGAGGCCGCGTGCATCCTCCCCTCTCGTTGACGAGCCTTGACGAGCCCCCTTCGTTGACGCAGGCGCACGGCCACGTGCCCCGCGTTCCAAGCTCGCGTGGTGAATCCACCCATCAGCGCGGCGCTCTGGGTCTGGGAGCCCTCGTCCGGATACCGGACGCACGGCGAATAGTTCTTGGCGGCGACGCGGCCTCTGTTTATAACGGCGGTCGGTCGGTCCCCGGTTGGAGGTCGGCATGTCGAGGCTGCTCACAGGCAGCGTGATCCTCATCAGCTTGGTGGCCCTGGGCGGGGCGAAGGCCCTGGCGCGTCCGCGCGTCACCGCCGCGGTGCTCCCGCTCACCGTCGCCAAGGGGCTGCCCGGCGCGGCGTACGCCGGCGAGCGCTTCGAGGCCGCGCTGGCGGCCGCCGGCCTGGACGTGCTCGGCGCGGCGCAGCTCCGCGAGCGCGTGCCCGGCGAGCTCGCGTGCAGCGAGGGCGAGTGCCTGCGCGCGCTGGCGGGCAAGCTCTCCTGCCGCTACGTGGCCGGCGGGCGCATCAGCGGCGACCGGCGCGCGGCGGACCTCGAGCTCTTCGTCGTCGACGGCTACAGCGGCAAGACCGCCGCCCGGGTGAGCCGCCGCTGCGAGCTCTGCGGCGAGTTCGAGCTCCTCGACACGCTGACGCGGGCCACGCAGGCGCTGACGGGACAGCTCGCCGCCGCGGCGCGCGCGCCAGGCCGGCTGCAGCTCCGCGCGACGCCGCTCGGCGCGTCGGTCACCGTCGACGGAGCGCCCCTCGGCTCGACCCCGCGCGAGGTCACGCTGACGGCGGGCGTGCACGTCGTCGCGGTGAGCGCACCGGGGCACCTCACCGACAGCCGCGAGATCGCGGTCTCGGCTGGCGAGACCACGCGCGTCGAGGTGCGGCTCGTGCCCGCGCCCGCGGACCGCACCGTGGTCCGCGCGCTGGGCTGGAGCACGCTCGCCGCGGGGGTCGCGATGATCGTGGCGGGCGCGGTGCTGCTCGCGCTCGACGGGAAAGGGCTCGACTGCGGGGAGGCGGTGGGGACGCAGGTCAGCTGCCGCAGTCAGCGCGCGACTCTCCCCGAGGGCGCGGTCATCACGGGGGTGGGGGTCGCGGGGGCGGCGGTGGCCGGATACCTGCTCTACCGCGGCTATCGCACTGCGCCGCGCGAGCAGGCTGTGACCGTTTCGGGGGCTTCGCTGGGCCTGCGGTTCTGAGGTCCGGGGCATCTCGCCGAGGAGGGGTTCCGATGGTTCCGATGAGAGTTGTCGTCTTCAGCGCACTGGCCGTCGCCCTCGCCGTCGCCCTCGCGAGCTGCCGCACGAACCCCAATGGGGAGTGGTGCGACACCGACGCGGACTGCAAGAGCCCCTCCCACGTGGGCTACAGCCCCACCCTCGGCGAGTGCCACGAGAAGGGGCACTTCTGTTACGAGGGCTGCACCAGCGACGCGGACTGTCGCGTCGCGACGAAGCCCTGGTACGAGCCGGGCCGTCCTCACTGCGACCTCGTGAGCCACGACTGCGTGGCGACCCCCGACGGTGGGAGCCAGAAGACCCTCGGGGCGGCGTGCGGCGCCGCGGGCGAGTGCAAGAGCGGGTTCTGCGTGGACGGGGTGTGCTGCGAGGGCGCCTGTCCCTCGCCCTGCCGGAGCTGCGCGATCAAGGGCGCCGAGGGCACCTGCGGCGTGGTCCCCGCGAGCGAGGACCCGCGCAAGGACTGCGTGGGCAAGGACGCGGCCGGGCTCTGCGGCGGCACCTGCG
>JAKLHH010001080.1 GCA_022710245.1 Myxococcota bacterium | reverse complement strand
GCACGAATTTGGAGGATCCGCGCGCCCGATGTTAGGATCCGTTCGTCATGGATCCCGTGCACGGACACCCCAGACGCAGACCGATGGCCGCCGCCCGGCGGGTGAGCCTCTTCCGCCGGGAGATCAAGGAGCGGGTGAGCCCCGCCGGCTTCGAGCTGCTCCTCGCCGCCGCCCGCAAGATCAGCGAGGGCCGCCTCACCGGCGCCCACTACGACGGCAGCACGATGCTCACCCTCGACCTCGCCACCGTCGACGACGGCGTCCGCGACGCCTGCGACGTGGCGACCGCGCTGCACCTCGGGCAGCTCCTGCGCCTGGAGCCCACCCTGCTCGAGCGGGCCCGCGCGCTGGCCGCCGAGGACGCCCGCCGCCTGGCGGCGCGGCCGCTCAGCCGCCTGGAGCTGGAGGTCCGGATCCAGGTCGAGGGCTGCCGGATCCTGATCGATATCGACGTCGAGGGCGAGGCGCAGCCCCTCACCGCGCAGCACAGCCGCTAGACCCGGAGCTGGAGCGGCGCCGCACGGACAGTCGTGCGGAGCGGCCGCCACGGACATGAACCAGAAAGTTGCGGTCGCCGGTCGGAACCGGCAGAGCTAGGGAAATGGACGCACCACCGGTGAACCTCTACACCGTCCGCGACGTGGCTCGCCTCTTCGGGCTGCACGAGAGCCGGATCCGCTACTGGGCGCAGACCGGCTTCATCAACCCGAGCGGCAGCGACTGCGGACGGCGCCTCTATACCTTCATCGACATCCTCAGCGTCAAGGCGGCCAAGGAGCTCCTCGACCGCGGCATCCCGCTGCAGCGCGTGCGGAAGAACCTGCAGGCGCTGCGCGAGGCCTCGCCGCAGCTGGAGCGGCCGCTGGCGCAGCTCCGCGTCTGCTCCGACGGGGAGAACCTGATCGTCGCCCACAAGGAGGGCACCTTCGATCCGCTCTCCGGGCAGCGCCTCCTCGACTTCGAGGTGGACGACCTCCGCAAGAGCCTGGCGGACATCCTGCAGCTGAGCCCGGTGCAGCCGCCGCCCGCCGCCGCCACGCCCGGCGCCGGCACCATCCTCGCCGAGCCAGCCGCCGCGGACGCCCCGGCGATGCAGGCGCCCGCCAGCGACGCGCGCACGCGCCGTGGCAAGCGGCGCGCGCCCGAGGACGAGCCCGCGGCGCAGCCCGGGGGCCAGGCCGCCGCGCCGACGGCCACGCCTGCCTCCAGGACGGCCGCCCCCACGGTGCCGGCGGGCGAGGAGCGCCCGAGCACGGCCTACGGCTGGTTCCTCCTCGGCTGCCGGCGCGAGACCGAGGAGAGCGGCGAGCCCGAGGCGATCGCCGCCTACACGAAGGCGCTCGAGCTCGACCCCGGGCTCGCCTCCGCGCACACCAACCTCGGCAACGTCCACTACCGCCAGGGCGACCGCGCGCGGGCGCTCCACCACTACCAGGCCGCCTGCGCGCTCGACCCCGATCAGCCCGAGGCGCACTACAACCTCGCCAACCTCTTCGAGGAGGAGGACGACCTCGAGATGGCGATCGCCGAGCACCGCCGCGCGCTCGCCTCCAACCCCGACTTCGCCGACGCGCACTTCAACCTCGCGCTGGTCCTCGAGCGGGTCGGCAGCCGCGTGCAGGCCCTCTCCCACTGGCGCCGCTTCCTCGAGCTCTTCCCCGAGGGCGGCGAGGAGGAGTGGCGCAGCCTCGCCCGCAAGCGCGTGGAGCTGCTCGAGGTGGGGTAATTGCGGGTCCTCGCGGCCTCCGGCCGCTCCGGGATGAGACCGCCGCAATTCGCCCTTCATCGCGGAGCGTCCGCAGGACGCGAGCAGGGCGAAGTCCGTCGTGGGCCGTGGGCCTGAGCGGTTGACCCGCTCCGTCACCAAATCCATGGTTCACCATAGGGTGATTCGAGATCCTCATGCCGCTGGCTCACGGACCAGGATGAGGGCGACGATGTCGACGAGGAGACCTAGCAGAGCGAAGGCGCCCGCGAGACCAGAGGCGCAGGCGAAGCCAAAGCGCCAGGCGAAGGCGGGTGGCAGTGCCGTGCTGGAAGACAGCGCCTGTCCTGTCTGCGGGACCATGATGCGGCAGGCACGGGGCAGGCTGCGGATGCCAGTGAACGGCGAGGAGATCACCGTCAGCGGCGTGGTGCACCTGAAGTGCCCCCACTGCGGGGAGGTCGTGCTCCGGTCCGGCGACGCGAGGCGGCTCGGAGAGGACGCGATCGCCACCTACCGCAGGAAGCACCAGCTGCTCTCCGCCGACGAGATCCGTGCTATCCGCGTGCGCTTCAAGCTCACCCAGGGCGGCCTCGCGCGGCTGTTGCGTCTCGGCGCGAATACCATCTCGCGCTGGGAGGCGGGCCGGAACGTGCAGACGGCCGCCATGGATGTGCTGCTGCGATTGATCCGTGACCTCCCGGGGAGCGTCGAGTACCTCCGGCGCTCGGCGGCCTGATCCTGCTCGGGATCTGTGGCGCCCGGACCGCAGGCGTCTGTGCGGTCTCGACGGCTGTGCGAAGTGGGCGAGCGGCGAGCGGCGAGCCTACGAGACTACGAGACCGCGTCGTCGGGGAGCGACCGCGTCGTCGAGTCTACGAGACCGCGTCGTCGGGGAGCTGCCCGCCCAGGTACTGCTGCTCGAGCTTGGTGACGAACTCGGCGTACTTGAGCCGCGCCTCGTCGGTGGCGAAGGCGAGCCGGATCCCCATCCCGCGCTCGCCCGGCTCGTCCTCGTGGCGCGAGACCGTGCCGACCAGGTCGAACGGCTTGAACTCGCCCGGCGGCACCAGCAGCAGCTTGATCTTGGTGCCGATCTCGAGGAGCTCCTGGGAGCGGACGAAGATCCCCTCCTCGGAGAGGTCGCGCGTGAAGTTGATGCGGCGGCCGGCGCGCGCGGTGTACGTCACGCGCAGCCGCACCGGCAGCCGGCGCTGCTCGCGCTTGTCGATGACGCCGCCGCGCACCCACGCGTTGACGTAGCTCACCTTGTTACGCTCCGCGGGGTCGACCTTGACGCCCACGCCGGCGCGCGCCCGCGGATCGTTGAGCTGCGGGCGTCGCCACATCACGACGCCCTTGACGAAGAAGCGCGGCCCCGAGACGAAGGTGATCTCGATGCGGACCTCGGTCCCTACCTCGGGCGGATCGTTCGTCGGGCAGAAGACCCCGCCACCCGCGATGTTCGGGTCAAAGAACCTCTGCCAGTCCTCGAGGTTCGGTATGCGGAGTCGTAGACGCTTCATCTCAGGAGCTCCCCCCCTGTCGTCGGATCATTGTACTTCCGCCGTCGGAACGCCGAAAGGCAGAATGACGGATCGGACGAATCAGCACTCGAGGGTTTAGTCGGTAAGCGCAATTACTCTCCACAGCCCACCT
>JAKLHH010000108.1 GCA_022710245.1 Myxococcota bacterium | reverse complement strand
ATCGAGCTGACGCGGGCACGCCGCTCGGCGCCAAGCGGCTGGCGATCAAGCTGGTGAACGGCGCCTGGACCGGCAGCATCACCGAGGGCCCGTTCACCGGGGCCATGACCGGCACCTTCACCGGCGTCCGGCAATAGCTCCAGTCGCCTTCGCCCCTTCCTTCAGCTCGATCTGCATGCAGAGGTTCATCACCGGGGTGACCTCGGCGAAGACCGCCGCGATGGCGTCCACCAGCTCGAGGCCGCCCGCGGCGCGGAGCTCTGCCTCGGGCATCGGGTAGTAGAGCTGGAAGGCCACCCACTCCTGCTGCGAGGCGCGGCGCGCCGCCTCGCGGATCTGCGCGGCGGAGCGGAAGTCGTCCCCCGCGAAGGTCGCGCTCGCCACCCAGCCGCCGAGCTCGACGACGAAGCCCTCGCGGCGGAGCAGGCGCCCGAGCTCGCGGTCGAGCGCGGTGCCCGCCGCGCACTGCTTGATCAGGCGCTGCCAGTCCCAGTCGGGTGCGAGGAGGCAGCCTGGGTAGGGCTCGGGGCCGCGGGCGTAGCCGCGCTCGATCTGCAGGCCGCTCTTGAAGACACGCGCCTCGCGGTCGGCGGTGATGAAGAGCTTGGCGCAGCCGAAGTTGACGCCGCTCGACTCCGGCTTCGCCTCGCGGTTCGCGCGCGGCAGCCAGCAGATCCACTGCCAGAAGGCGCCGCGCCCCCAGCGGTCGGTGATGAAGCGCGTGCCGTGCCGCTGCTCGAGGCGGTAGCGGAGGATCTGGGTGATGCGCTCGTGCGGCTCCAGGTTGCCGACGCGGAGGCCGCGCTCGAAGTCGACCCACTCGGGACGAAACGCCGCGCCGGTGGGCAGCTCGGGGGCGGGCGCCTTGCCGGGAAGGAGCTCGGGGCGCGCGCGTCGCGCTCCGGGGGACGTGCGTCGCGTGGGCTTGCGGGGCATTGGGGGATACTACCTCAGCGCTCGCCCCCCTCAAGGCGCGCCGTGTGTGCAGCGCCCGGGCCGCGCCTCAGCGCGCCTCGACGACCTGACAGCGACGCCGCTCAGGGCCCCACGTCGAGGGTCCGCAGCGCGCCGGCGCGCAGATCGACCTCGAGGCTGCGCGGCGCCGAGCCAGCGCGGACCACGTCCACGCGGTAGCTCCCCGGCTCGAGGACGACCTCCAGCTTGCCGGCCCCGAGCGCCGTGGGATCGAGCGAACCGATCGCGATCCCGTCGACGGTGACGCGGACGTCGGCGCCGACCACGAGCTGCAGCCGGCTCACTCTCGGCAGGAGCTGCTTCATCCGCTTCTGGATGTGGGCGATCGCCGTCGACGAGGCGCCGCGGCCGGCCTCCTCGAGGTAGCGCCGGTACTGCCGCACCGCGACCGCGGCGAGGCCGAGCTTGTCCTGCGCCGAGGCGAGGTTGAAGCGCATGGCCGGGGTGGGCGCGAGCGCGAGCGCGCGCTCGAACCTGGCCACCGCGCAGCGGTAGTCGCGGCGGCGGTAGCAGGCCTCGCCCTGCTGCCGGAGCTCCTGCAGCAACCCGGGGTCGGGCGGCGCGGGCGCGGGGGCGGTGGCCGGCGCTGCCCGGCGGGTGGCAGCCGGCCGCGGACGCGGTTGGGGCTTCGCCCGCAGCGCCAGCAGTCGCGAGAGGTCGGGCCACGCCGGGGCGCTGATCCGCTCGAGGCTGACCCCGGCGGTCGCGCCGCTGGTCCTCCAGGCCTGCGCCGTCGACGAGTAGTGCGCGCTCAGGGCCGCCGGGAGCGGGGCGCTCGCGCCGTCGAGGCGCACCCTCGCCTCGGCGGGGAACGCGCCCGCCTGCTCGAGGCGCAGCCCGTAGACCGCGGGCTCCAGCTCGACGACGGTGCGCGGGCGGTAGGCGATCACGCCGTAGACGCCCGCGCCGAGCGCGATGCCGCCGTAGAGGGTGGCGAGGATCCCGCAGGTGGCCGCGACGATCCGGCCCGTGTGGTCGGGATCGCTGTAGCTCCCGCCGAGGCCGTTGAAGCCCCACACCGTCGCGGCGAGGCCCCCCCCTGTCGCGAGGGCGCCTGTGATGAGGTTCACCCAGGCGGTCTTCCACTCCCGACGCACGTAGCGCCGCTCGTAGCGCTTCACCGCGAGCTCGAGGTGGAGAGGCGTGCTGCCCTTGCGGGCGTCGTCGACGACCACGGCCGCGCCCGCTGGATCGCTGCTCAGGCGGAGCTGGACCACGCTCGCGTCCTCGCGCAGCACGGTCGAGGTCGTCTGGCACGCTGGCTGGCAGGCCAGGGCGAGGACGAGCGCGAGGAGCGAGCTTCGCGGGCGAGACATGGGCTGGTCCTACCAGCTACTGCTATCGCCTGGCAAGCCGGCGGCGCGAGTCAGAGGAGCGGGTCGTTGTCGACGCGCCCCTTGGGCTTCACCGCCGGGCGCTTCGGCGCGGGCTTCGGCGCCGGCGAGGCCGTGCTCCCCGAGCCGGCGAGCGGCGCGCCGAGCGTGCGGACCGTCCCGCCGGCAGCCGGCAGCGTGGCTGGTCCTGCGACGCGAGCCGGCTGCGAGGTCGGCGAGCTCGCGGTCACCGCGTCGACGCGTGGTGCCACACCGACGAGCGACGGCCGCCGGGAGGGCGGCGCCGCGGTCCGCGACCGCAGCGCGTAGTAGGTCGCTGCCCCGGCGATCCCCGCCGCGGCGAGCCCGAGCGCGACCCAGCGTCTGCGCGGCGCCCCGCCTGGCGCGGCCGCGATCCGGGTCGGCGGCAGCGCCACCGAGGGCACGGCCGGCACGCTGGCCTCACGTGCCTCGACCTGTCGCCCGCGCTCGAGCGCCGCCAGCGCTGCGTCCACCTCGCCCGCGCTCCCGGGTCGCCGCGCCGGGTCCTTCTGCAGGAGCCCGCCGACCAGCTCGCAGAGCGCGGCCGGCAGCTCGGGGCGCAGCTCCGCGAGCGGCGTCGGCTCCTCGTAGACGATGCGGAAGAGCGTGGCCGGCACCGACTCGGCCGCGAACGGCCGCCGGCCGCTCAGCGCCTCGTAGGCCACCGCGCCGAGGGAGAAGAGGTCCGCGCGGACGTCCACCGCCTGGTGCCGGCCGCTCGCCATCTCCGGCGACATGTATCCCGGCGTTCCCAGGATCTGCTGCGTGCCGGTGAGCGTCGCGAGCCGCCCCTTCACCTTGGAGATGCCGAAGTCGAGGACCTTCACCCGCGGGGTCGCGGCCTCGCGATCGCAGAGGAAGAGGTTCGACGGCTTCACGTCGCGGTGGACGATCCCCTCGGCGTGCGCGGCGGCGAGGCCGGCGCAGGCCTGGCGCAGCAGGTCGAGGACCAGCGGGGGCGGCTGCGCGCCATCGAGGGCGAGCCGCTGCGCGAGGTCCTCGCCGCGCAGCAGCTCGGTCACCATGTACGGCGCCCCCTCGGAGGTGCGGTTGAAGTCGAAGACCTCGAGGATGTGCGGGTTGCCGAGACCGGCGCAGAGCCGCGCCTCGCGGGCGAAGCGCTCGATCACGTCGGGGTGCTGCCGCAGCTCGGCGGAGAGCACCTTGATCGCGACCCGCCGCTCGAGGCGCAGGTGCTCGGCCGAGTAGACCGTGCTCATGCCGCCGGCGCCGATGCGGTCGAGCACGCGGTAGGTGTCGGCCAGGGTCACGCCGAGGAGCGGGTCCGGCCGCGCCTCCTCGTTGCTCTCCCCGAGCACGTCGACCAGCGCGCGGCACTCGGGGCAGCGGTCGAGGTGCGCGCGGACGCGGTCGCCCCTGGGCTCGGAGAGGAGCCCCTGCAGGTAGGAGGCGACCGTGCTGTCGGTCAGACAGGCCATCGGGCGGGACCATAGCCCCGGCGCTGGCTCTCGACAACGCGTTCCTGCCAGCTTGCAGCCGGCGGTAGCGGCTACCAGCTGGCAGGCGCGTCGAGCGCTCGCGCACTGAGCGCCTCCGCGCTATCCTGGGGCAGGAGTGCGCATGCCTGACCTAGCCCACAGGTTCCTCGCCGCGCTGCCCGAGGAGGCCCGCCGCGCGCAGCCAGCGCCCGCGCAGCTCGAGCCGCTCCTCGCGGCGGCGGTGGCCCGGGGCCGCGCCGCGTGGCCGGCCGTCAGCCTCGAGCCGACGCGCTACGTGGAGCACCTCGCGGCGGTGCTGGCGCGAGGCGAGGAGCCCACGCGCCTCGAGGCGCTCCACCTCGAGGACCTCTACCTCGCCTGCGCGGCCGCGACCGGAGAGCGCGGCGCGATCGCCGCCGCCGAGGGCTCCTTCGCCGACGAGGTCGACCGCGCGCTCGCGCGCTCGGGCGTCACCCCCGACCTCGCCGACGAGGTCCGCCAGCGGCTCCGCGCTCAGCTCTTCGTCGGCGACGAGGGCAGCCCGCCGCAGGTGCTGGCCTACTCCGGGCTCGGCCGCCTCGGCGCGTTCGTGCGCGTGGTCGCGGTCCGCATCGCGCTGAAGTGGTTTCGCGGCGAGCGCCGCCACGAGCCGCTCGCCGAGGGGGACGAGCTCGCGGAGCTGGTCGACCCCGCCCGCCTCGCCGACGCCGGCCCCGAGCAGGAGCTGCTCCGCGACCTCTACACCCGCGAGTTCAAGGCCGCGCTGGCGCGCGCCGCAGCCGGGCTCGAGGAGCGGGAGCGGACCCTCCTCCGCCAGCACCTGATCGAGGGGCTCACCATCGACGACCTCGGCGCGCTCTACGGCGTGCACCGCGCCACCGCGGCGCGCTGGATCGAGCGGGCCCGCCGCGAGCTGATCGCGGGCCTGCGCCGGATCCTGCGCCAGCAGCTCGGCGTCGAGGAGACCACGCTGGAGAGCGTGCTCCGGCTGGTCGACAGCCGGATCGACCTCTCGGTCCCCAAGCTCCTCGGCTGACCCCTCAGGGAAATGGAGCGGCGCCGCCCAGGTCGGGCGGTCGGGCGGAGCTGCCGCGACCAACAATAACCTGCGACCTGCGCCCACCTCGTGGAACCCGGCACGGAGGTGGACGACCATGCGGCGATCTCTTTGCGTTCTCTTTCTCGTGCTCGGCTGCGGCTGCGGCGGCGGCGGCACGCCTGACCCCGACGCGGCGCCTGAAGACGCGACCCTCACCCCCGAGGCCGGGGGTGGCTCCGAGGCGAGGGCCACCGAGGACGCACCCCGACTCGACCTGCGCCGGCCAGACTCCCGGGCGCTCGACGCGAAGCCGGTACAGGACACCAAGCCCAAGCCCGACCAGAAGCCGGCGGCCAAGTGTGGCAACGGCGTCCTCGAGGCGGGAGAGATCTGCGACGGCACCAACCTCGGCGGCAAGACCTGCAAGGGCCTCGGCCAGGGCTTCGTCGGCGGCTCCCTCGCCTGCACCGCCGCCTGCGCGCTCGACACCAGCGGCTGCCACCGCTGCGGCGACGCCACCGTCGACGCCGACGAGGAGTGCGACGGCGCGAACCTCGGCGGCAAGACCTGCCAGAGCCTCGGCTTCGACGCGGGCACGCTCTGGTGCAACGCGACCTGCCGCGTCTCCACGGTCGGCTGCAGCTACTACAGCTGCGGCGACGGCAAGGTGAGCGGGAGCGAGGCGTGCGACGGCGCCAGCCTCGGCGGCAAGACCTGCCAGACGCAGGGCTTCGACGGCGGGAGCCTCAGCTGCGCGAAGAACTGCACCCTCGAGCTCGGCGCCTGCTACCGCTGCGGCGACGGCAAGAAGAACGGCTACGAGGTCTGCGACGGCGCCGACCTCGCCGGCAAGACCTGCCAGACGCAGGGCTGGGACGGCGGCACGCTCCTCTGCGCGAAGAGCTGCAGCGCCCTCGACGCGAGCGGCTGCTGGAAGTGCGGCGACGGCAAGGTGAGCGGACCGGAGGTCTGTGACGGCGCCGACCTCGCCGGCAAGACCTGCCAGACGCAGGGCTGGGGCGGAGGGAGCCTCAGCTGCGCGAAGGGCTGCGCGGCGCTCGACGCGAGCGGCTGCTGGAAGTGCGGCGACGGCAAGAAGAACGGCGGGGAGGCCTGCGACGGCGCCGACCTCGGCGGCCAGAGCTGTCAGGGCCTCGGCTTCGACGGGGGCGCGCTCGCCTGCAGCGCGAGCTGCCTCCTCAGCACCGGCGGCTGCACCACGACGCCCCCCTGGTCGTCCCTCGCCTGGAACGCCGGCACCCTCTACGCGACCTGGAGCTCGCCCACGGGCACCACCTGGGCGGTGGGGAAGAACGGGATCATCACGCGCTCCTCCGGCCCCTGGTGGCAGGCGATCAAGTCGCCGACGGGGAGCACCCTGCGCGCCCTCTGGGGCGCCAGCGGGAGCGACCTCTGGGCCGCCGGCGAGGGCGGCGCCGTGATCCACTGGGACGGCAGCAGCTGGCAGACCGTCACGGTGACCACGCCGCAGAAGGTCGCCTGGCAGGGCGCCTGGGGCACCGGCGCGAAGGACGTCTGGCTGGTCGGCACCAGCTACGGGGGGAGCTACGTCGCGCACTACGACGGCACCTGGAAGGTGACCTCGCTCGGCGCCGCGGCGCTCTACGCGATCTTCGGGACCTCGTCCTCGAACGTCTGGGCGGTGGGCGACGCGATCCAGCGCTTCGACGGGCAGAGCTGGACCGCGGTCTCCTCGGCCGCCACGCCCTCGCTGCGGGCGCTCTGGGGCGCCGCCGCGAACGACCTCTGGGCGGTGGGGCTGGGCGGCCAGATCCTGCGCTGGACCGGGCAGGCGTGGCTGACGCTGGTGACCCCGCCGACGAGCAAGGACCTCTACGCGCTCGGCGGCTCGAGCGCGAGCGACCTCTGGGCGGCCGGCGCCTCCGGCACGCTGCTCCACTACGACGGCACCTCCTGGACCGCGCAGGCCGCGCTCACCGGCACGCACCGGGCGCTCGCGACGGCGCCCGGCGGCGGCGCGATGCTGGTCGGCGACTATCTGTACCAGTACGCGCCGGGCAAGGGCTGGAGCTCGGCCGACCACACGCCGCGCTTCGGCACGCCGCCCGTCTACCAGGCGCTCGCCGCGATCTGGGGCACTCCGGGCGGCGCCGTCTGGGGCGTCGGCGGCGGCGGCGCCATCGTCTCCTGCAGCGCGAGCGGCTGCGCGGCGCAGCCCTCGCCGACCACCGCCTCGCTGCAGGCGATCTGGGGCAGCTCGGCCTCGGACCTCTGGGCCGCGGGCGCGAGCGTCGTGCTCCACTACAACGGCACGGCCTGGTCCTCCGTGACCGTGCCGGTGCAGGCCAGCTGGCGCGCGATCCACGGGAGCGGCCCGAAGGACGTCTGGATCGTCGGCTACTCGGCGAGCGCGCTGCACTGGGACGGGAGCGCCTGGCAGGCCATGGCGCTGCCCTCCGGGCAGACGAGCCTGAGCGGCGTCGTCGCGCCCGCGCCCGGCGTCGCCTGGGCCATCTCCTCCTCCAGCATCCTGCAGTGGACCGGCGGCGCGTGGTCGACGGTGCAGCTGATCAACGCGAGCCCGAACTACGTGCTCAGCGCGATCTGGGGCGCCTCGGCGAGCGACCTCTGGGCGGTGGGCTGGCGCTGGGTGAGCACGAGCTCGTACCCCTACTCGTTGCAGCAGTCGGTGCTGCTGCGCTGGGACGGCAGCCTCTGGTCCGAGGTCAGCACCGTGATCGGCGGCGCGGTGCAGACGGTGGCCGGTAGCGGGGCGGGCGATGTCTGGTTCGGTCTCGCCGAGGGCAGCCGCGTGGTGCACGGCGACGGCAAGAGCTGGACCTACGAGGCCTCCTCCACCAGCTTCCCGCTCTCCGGTGGCGTCAGCGGTCTCTGGGTCAGCCCCACCGCCGCCTGGGCGGTGGGCTACGGTAGCCTCGCGCAGCGCCCTCGCTGACGCGGTCGCCTCGCCCGTCTCGCCGATGACTCCGAGCGTGATGTGGCAGGCCCGGAGTTGTGGCTCGCCCCCGCGGCTTGACCCTCGCCTGAGGTCGTGTCACAAGGTCCGTGGCTCACGCGAGCCTCCGACGGCGGGTGGACCCATGCGCATCTACCTCGTCTCGCCGACGCACTACCGCCCGGACGGGCTGCTGGTGAAGAGCCAGCACTACTGGACCTCCGCGCTGACGCTCCCCTACCTGAAGGCGCTCACCCCGCCGCACCACGACGTGCGCTTCGTCGACGAGATCCTCGGCGACGTCGACCTCAACGCCGACTGCGACGTGGTCGGGATCACCACCATGGGGCCGCAGATCCGCCGCGGCTACGAGCTCGCCGACTGGTACCGCTCCCGCGGCAAGAAGGTGGTGATGGGCGGCCAGTGGCCGAGCCTCAACCCGGAGCAGGCGCTCGAGCACTGCGACGCGGTGGTCAAGGGCGAGGCCGAGCTGGTCTGGACCGACCTCCTCGCCGACCTCGAGCGCGACCGCAGCCAGGGCGTCTACCAGGCGAAGGAGTGGCACGACCTCCGCGACCTGCCGAAGATCGACTACACCACGCTGCCGCTGCTCCTCCCCGAGCGCTTCCGCAGCAGCGCCTTCTACCGCTGGTACTTCCACTGGCCGATCCTCGCCTCGCGCGGCTGCCCGCACGGCTGCGACTACTGCTCCATCCAGACCTACTACGGGCGCAGCTTCCGCAGCCGCCCCGTCGAGGAGGTGATCGAGGACTTCCGCACCGTCAAGCAGCTCGGCGGCAACCGCGTGCTGGTCCTCGACGACAACCCGATCGGCGATGTTGCATACGCGAAGGAGCTGTTCCGGGCGCTGATCCCGCTCAAGATGCAGTGGGCCACGCAGTGCACCATCAACATCGCGCGCAACGAGGAGCTCCTCGACCTGGCGGCGCGGGCGGGGCTGCGCACGCTGACCATCGGCTTCGAGTCGGTGAGCAAGGCCAAGCTCAAGCACCACGGCAAGGGGTTCAACGCGCCGGAGCGCTACGCCGAGGACGTGCGGCGGATCCGGGCGAAGGGGATCCAGATCATCGGGCTCTTCATGGTCGGGCTCGACGGTGACGACCAGGACAGCTTCGAGGACCTCTACCAGTTCCTGGTGCGGAACAAGATCGGCTTCCTCAAGCTCTTCACGCCCTGCCCCTACCCCGGCACCAAGTACTTCGACGACATGGAGAGCGCCGGCCGCCTGCTCACCCGCGACTGGAACGACTACGACTACGGCAACACCGTCGTGCGCCCGACCGACATGAGCCCGCAGGAGATGCTGGGCGGGTTCACCGCGCTCTACCAGCGGTTCTACTCGCTCGACGCCATCGCGCAGCGCTTCTGGCCGCCGACGCGGCGGAACCCGAGCGAGTGGCTCTTCTACGCCATCGCCAACCTGAAGATTCATCGGTTCCTGAAGAAGACGCCGTACGCGTGGGGGACCATCTCGTAGCCTCCCTCGCCGCGGCCGCCACACCTGGGCAAGTGAAGGTGGTGGTGGGATGTTGCGGCGCATCAGCGCTGCGGCCGGAAGCTGCCGAGGAATGCCTGGCGGCACGCGCACATCGAGTTGGAACGGCGAGATTGCGCCCTTCCCACCGGGGCGCCCGCGTTTGTGCACTGCAAAATAACCGTTGACACCCTCGCTGGCCGGCTGCTAAGGAGTAACGCAGCAGGACGAAGAGCCGCTCCCGCCAGCAGGGATCACGGCCGTCGGTCCAGGCCAGAGACTCCTTCGTGAAGAACAAGACGAGGTGAAGACATGATTCTCAAGGGTGCTGTTGCAGTCGTGACCGGTGGCGCGAGCGGGATCGGCGAGGCCGTGGCGAAGTCGATGGCGTCGAGGGGCGTCAACGTCGTCATCGGCGACATGGACGCGAAGAACCTCGAGCGCGTGGCCAAGGAGATCGAGACGGCCGGTGGGAAGGTCGCCTGGGCGAAGTGCAACGTGACCAGCGACGAGGACGTGGCGAACCTGATGGATCTCGCCATCGCCAAGTTCGGCCAGCTGAACATCTGCGTGGCCTCGGCGGGGATCATCAAGGACGGCCTGATGATCAACACCGACAAGGAGACCGGCAAGGTCAAGCGCGCGATGACCACCGACCAGTTCAAGGCGGTCATCGACGTCAACCTGGTGGGCTCGTTCATCACCATCCGCGAGGCCGCGATCCGCATGGTGAACAACGGCTACCAGGGGATCCTGGTCCCCATCTCCTCGATCAACAAGGAAGGCCAGACCGGCCAGCTCAACTACTCCTCCACCAAGGCCGCCATCGCGCTGTGGCCGAAGATCATCGTCGGCGAGTTCCAGATGCGCGGCATCAAGAACGTCCGCTGCGTCGCCATCGCCCCGGGGTACGTGGGCACGCCGATGGTGAAGGGCATGAACCAGGAGGCGCTCGCCTCGATCCTCCAGGGCGTCCACATCGGCCGCCTGATCGAGCCCGAGGAGATCGCGGACTCCATCATGTACGCCGCGCAGAACGAGGCGATCGACGCTACCTGCCTCGAGATCTGCGGCGGCCTCATCACCAGCGGGCTCGCGAAGTAGTCAGCCTCGCGGTGGCGAGGGCTGTGGATCCAGGAACGTTGCCAGGAAAACCCGTAACTCAGCATCACCGTCGAGGCCAACCATGAGCAAAGTCAGCATCATCGGCGCATACAACAGCAAGTTCGGCGCGCTCATCGAAGTGAAGGACATGATCTCCTTCAAGAAGAAGATCGACAAGGCGTCCTTCTACGATCTCATCGTCGAGGCCGGCCGCGGCGCCATCAAGGACGCCGGCCTGCAGCCGAAGGACATCGACGCGGTCTGGATCGGCTCCTGCTCGCCCTCGCGCTTCGTCAACCAGGAGCACGTGGGGCCGCTCGGCACGCTGATCGACCCGGCCCTCCGCTTCAAGCCGATGACCCGCACCGAGTGCGCGTGTGCGTCGTCGTCGGTGGCGATCTACGACGCGGCCTACGCCATCGAGGCCGGCCGCTACCAGAACGTGCTCGTCATCGGCGTCGAGAAGATGAACCTGCTCGACACGCCGGCGATGACGGCCACGCTCGCCTGCTCGTCCTACTACCCCGAGGAGGGCGGCCAGGGGATGAGCTTCCCCGCCCTCTTCGCCGTCTTCGCCAAGGCGTACGCCGAGCACTACAAGCTCGCCGACAGCGAGCTGCGGACCCAGTTCGCCCACGTGGCAGCGCTCTGCTACAAGAACGCGGCCTCGAACCCGCTCGCGCACGTGCAGAACGGCCCCGCCACCGCCGAGGCGATCCTCGCCCTGCCGGAGACCGGCCGCGGCTCGAACATGATGATCGCGCCGCCGCTGCGCATCCACGACTGCTCGCTCGTCACCGACGGCGCCGCCGCGGTGGTGCTGACCACCACCACGAACGCCAAGGCCACCCGCAGCAAGGTCGTCGAGCTGGCTGGCATCGGCCACTCCACCGAGCAGATGCCGCTCTCGATGCGCAAGCACAAGCACGTCCTCGAGGCCGGCAAGGACGCCGTCGCCAAGGCCTACAAGGAGGCCGGGATCACCGCGTCCAACGTGGACCTCGCCGAGGTGCACGACTGCTTCACCATCAACCAGATCCTCACCACCGAGGCGCTCGGCCTCTCGGCTGACGGCCGCGCCGGCTTCGAGTACGTGCAGGGCCGCTTCACCGCCGACGACGATAAGGTCTGCGTGAACCTCTCCGGCGGCCTCAAGGCGAAGGGCCACCCGGTGGGCGCCACCGGCGCCTCCATGCACGCGCTGGTCTACAAGCAGCTGGTCGGCGAGCCCATCGGCCTCGCGCCGACGAAGAAGACCCCGCAGGTCGGCGTGACCTTCAACGTCGGCGGCTCGGGCGTCACCAACTGCGTCAGCGTGCTCCGCCGCGTGAAGTAGTCAGTCTCCGGCCCTCCCGCTTCCGCGCACTCAGCGGCAGAGCTCCTGGGCAGGGCGCCGGCGCTTGCAGCCAGCGGCCGCGAACGACCAGCGCACCGTGCCTCTGCTCTCCTCGCTCGGCCAGCCGCTCCAGTTGTCCGCGGCCACCACGCTGATGCCCTTGCTGTCCACCGCGATGACGCGCACCTCGTGCGCGCAGCGGTAGCGGCGCACCCGACCCGAGCAGCTCTCGGTGGGTCCGGTCAAGACGACGGTGTCCCCCTCGAGGCGCACGTGGTAGACGACCTCGCACCCACCCCGCTTG